>JAEDOB010000007.1 GCA_016302225.1 Oscillospiraceae bacterium
CGGTGATACGCTTACTCCCGCAGCCGAAAAGCTTTTGCAGCTTAACCCCGATACGGTTGGCTGGGTGGTTATTGACGGCACCAATGTCAATCTCCCCGTTGTTCAGCGGAAGGCTTCTGACGGAAACGAGTATTATCTTACCCGTTCCTTTGACGGTTCGTCCAATAAAGCGGGTACCATTTTCCTTGATTTCAGGGCTACTCTTAACGCCAAGGAACGTTCGGAAAATCTGGTGCTTTACGGGCATAATCAGCGGGACAAATCCATGTTCGGCGACCTTGCTCAGTATAAGCATGACATTGAGTTTTACAAGGCACACCCCACGGTGACCTTCGCTTCCAACTACCGCACGGACGTTTACAAGATATTTGCAATGTTCGTGACACCCGTCGAGCCTTATCAGACCAGCGACGGATTTATATTCGATTACCACAATTATATTGATTTTGATAATAACAGCGATTACGATACCTTCTATAATCTTGCGATGGAACGCACTCAGATAATCACAGGCGTTGACATTAAGTACGGGGACGAGTTCCTGACCCTGTCAACCTGCAGCAATGAGTTTGAGCCGTCCAGATTTGTCGTTATCGCAAGAAAGGTCCGCAAGGGCGAGGACACTGCCGTTGACACTTCCGCGGCTTACGTGAATCCCAACGCAAAGGAGCCTGAGTGGGACGTAATTTATGGCAGATAATGAGGTTATTCTATGTCCGAAAAAAAGAGCTTTTCTCAGCAGTTTATCCCTCATAAAACCGATTCCACTGCGGAGATAGTAAGAAAAACAGCGGTGCTTATCATTGTGCCTGCGCTGATCATCGTGGCGGCTGTTGTGGGAATTCAGGCGATTAACGAGTACCGTGCGGCTCAGCTTGACAAGGAGCTGGCAGAAATGTACGAAAGTGCGGTCATCACGACTACCGCAGCACCCGAAACGGAAACTACACCGCCCGAAACGGAGACCGAAACGACTACCACCGCACCTCCGCCGCTTGTTCCGCTGGCGCAGTTTGATGAATTTCTGGCGCAGAATCCCGACACGGCAGGCTGGATAACCGTCCCCGGGACGAATATCAACAATGTTGTTGTTCAGGCAGCAGATAATAACTACTATCTTGACAGGGATTTTAACGGAAATAAGTCACAGCCGGGAACTATCTATGCCGATTTCAGAGGAATTTTCAATGACTATAATCAGTGCGACAACATCGTGCTTTACGGTCATAATCAGGCAAACGGCGCAATGTTCGGCACCCTGAAAAAATACAAAATAACCAAGCAGAACACATCGAATTTCAGCTTCTACAAGGAGCACCCGACCTTTACGTTCTCCACCCTTTACGAGGAATACGAATATAAGATAATCGCAATGTTCGTTATCGAAGTAAACCCCGAACAGACAAGGGACGGTCAGATATTCGATTACCATAATTACATATATTTCGATGATAACGTGTGGAAGTACGATACCTTTATCGAGAACGTTATGGCGAGAACTGCCGTTGATACGGGAGTTGACGTGAACGAGAACGATAAGTTCGTGACACTTTCCACCTGCAGCAACGAGTTTGAGCCGTCCCGTTTTGTCGTTATCGGCAGACGTGTAAGAGATGGCGAGGACCCTGCTGTCGACACTTCTGCGGCTGTTCTCAACGAAGATGCTGTTGAGCCCGATTGGAGCTACATTTACAGCCGATGATTAGAGGTTATCCCTATGTCTGATGATAAAAAGAACCGTAAGCTTACCGCCGAGGATATCCTTATGGAATTCAAGGATAAGCTTTCCGGTGAAACCGCCGCTACCGAGTCGGAAGTCCCTCCTCCCGATATACTTATCGGTGACGACGAGGACGCTATTACCGTTACAGTCGGTGATGATGCGTCGGAGGAACGCAGCGAGGAGGTTCTGGAGGATACTCCCGTTGACCCGAATTTCGAGGACGACGGTGTGCCCGCTGTTTCCCATGAGGAGGAAAAGCCTGTTGGGAAGGAGCCGCCCTGCGTATATGACCCCGACGAATATGAGCCTGACGAGATAGACCTTTTTACGGGATTTGATGAGATAGTTCCCGACCCGCAGGATAGGGAGCTTACTTCCGCCTATTTTGAGGAGGAAGGTGAGGCGTCCCCGACCGAAAAGGCGAACGATGTTTCCGAGGGTGATGAAAAGGAGAGATCCCCCAAAAAGCATGGGCGGGAAAAGAAGGCAAAATCTCCCGAAAAGAAGAAAAGCAGCTTCAGAGATCTTTTTCCAAGGCGGGAGGACAGCGTTTTTGAGATAATCAGAAAGCTTGTGTTCCTGATAGCAGTCATTGTCTTTGTGGTGGCGGGAGTGCTGCTGGCTATCACGCTTATTCAGTCAAAAAGGGCTGTTGACCTGAAAAATTCGCTTACCTCCGAGCTGGAGCAGTTTGAGGTCAGCACGGTCACTTCCATTGACGAAAACGGCAATGTTATCGAGATCGAGCCTACTCAGGAGCAGCAGGATATTGCCGCCATAGATAAGCTTGAATACCTCAAGAGCAAAAACCCCAATACCGTCGGTTATCTTACCATGAGCGGTGTTGATGTTTACGAGCCTATTTTGCAGGCGGAGGATAATTCCTATTACCTCACCCACGCATTTGACGGCACCGAAAACAAGGCAGGCGCAGTTTTCCTCGATTATCGGGCGGAAATAAGCGCTGAAAGACAGTCGGATATGCTTGTTCTTTACGGTCACAACCAGAGGGACGGCACTATGTTCGGCAATCTAAAGCATTACAAGAGAAATGTGGATTTCTACAAGCGAAATCCTTTCATTACATTCGAAACGGAGTACGGTTCACAGAAATATGTTATATTTGGCTTTTTTGTGACCAATACTCTTGCTAAGCACGACAGCAACGGCGAGGTTTTCCATTACCACGATTATCCCGAGCTTTACAGCGAGGAGGTTTACAGCTGGTACATGGGAGAGGTCGCTAAGAGAAACGAGATAATTTCCCCCATTGATGTTACCTATGGGGATAAGTTCCTTGTGCTGTCAACCTGCAGCAATGAGTATTCAGGCTCCAGATTTGTGGTATTGGCAAGAAAGCTGCGTCCCGGGGAGTCTGTCGGTGAGATAGATGTTTCCGATACACAGCTGAACTACGGCTCTAACGAGATCGACTGGTACGCCATTACTTCCGATATGACCACCACCACTCTTGAAACTGTCGATAATGAAAGCTCTGTTCATCAGAGTATTGCAGATGAATGGTTTGCTACTATCGGCGAGGCGCTGGAGTCTATACACGGCTCCGATACCGAGGATCGGCAGAACACAGAGGGCGTTTCCGATACGGAAATTACCGACAGTGACGGCACTTTCACCGTTACCGAGCCGCCTGCGGACACGTCGGATACCGATGCGGAAACCGCAGTTCCGGAGGTCAGCGACAGCAGCTTTTCCGAGGGTGAGGAGTCAGAAACGTCCGTGATTACCGATGAAAACGGCAGCGAGGTCACCGAGGTCCCCGTTACGGAGGACACAACGGTCACATCAAGGACTGCTCCCGTCACCACAGGCACTACCGCTCCCGTAACAAGGCGTCCCAGTGCGCCTACCAGAAGGACTTCTGCGACGGTTACGGAAAGTGTTCCGCAGACCACCACCACTGCAGCAGGCGAAGTTGAAACATGGCCTTCGGAAACCGAGAAGGTCATCACAACAGCCGCTCAGACCGATGTCACAAAGGGCAATTGATAATAAAAATATTTAAAGCGAGGGTTCTCAATGGCAATGGCAGATGAGGTCAGCGGTGCAAGATCAAAGCCCGCTGCAGCTCAGAAAAAACAGAAGAAAAGCTTTACTGAGATGTTCATTCCGCTTAAAACGGACAGCACCAACACAGTCATTGCCAAGTGCATAACGCTGCTGGCTCTGCTGGCAGTCATTGTCTGCGGTGTAGTGCTTATCTGCTACTTTGCGGAGATGATAGAGTCAAAAAATCTCCAGAGTGAAATAAGCTACATCTACAATCAGAATAGCAGCGCAGAGGTCACTTTGCCCGCTGTAACGGAGCCTGTGCAGCCCGATAACACCGACGAGCCCGAGGTCAGAGTGCCAAAGCCCATAATGGCAAATGCACAGGAGCTTCTTAACATTAATCCGGACACTATCGGTTACGTCCGTATTCCCAACACGCACATTGACGGCGTTGTTGTTCAGAGGAAAACAGCGGACGGAAACGAATATTATCTTAATCACAATTTCA
The DNA here is from genome assembly GCA_016302225.1 of Oscillospiraceae bacterium. Taxonomy (GTDB): domain Bacteria; phylum Bacillota; class Clostridia; order Oscillospirales; family Ruminococcaceae; genus UMGS1889. The sequence continues at coordinate 4,245 of JAEDOB010000007.1, forward strand.
AGGACAAAAAGGCACAATGCGGCACCATTTTCCTGGATATGCGCTGCACCCTTACCGATTATGAGCAGTCGGATAACCTTATCCTCTACGGTCATAATCAGGCGGACGGTACCATGTTCGGCGAAATGGACTATTACAGATGGGATCTCAGCTACTACAAGAAGAATCCGCTTATCTACTTCAACTCCAACTATGAGGAGGGGGTTTATAAGATCATTTCCTCTTTCGTGGTAAATGTTGAGCCCGAGCATGACAACGGAAATGTCTTTGATTATCATAACTATATCAACTTCAATGATGAATATACTTATGATACCTTCATCGACGAAATAACCAAGCGAAGCACTATCATTACAGGTACCGACGTAAATGAAAACGATAAGTTCCTGACGCTTTCCACCTGTTCCACGGAATGGGAGCCGTCAAGGCATGTTATCGTTGCGAGAAAGGTTCGTCCGGGCGAAAGCACTGAGGTGGATCTGTCGCTGTTCAGCATTAACCCGAACCCCAAGTGGCCCGCTATATACTATAAGTACAACGGCGGAACATATATTGAAGAAGAATGACCAATCGGCACAAAAGTGCATTGAAAGGAAGTTTGCTGTTTATGGAACATAAGTCAAGGCTTGGCGCAATAGCTGCTGTATGCGCAGTGGCGGCGTTCTTTACCTTCGCAAACTGTATGGTCGGGGAGCTTGATGAGATCTCTCCCGATTACGGTGCTTATGAGAATTTGGAAAACGACGTCCCCAGGGCAGAAGCGGAGGTAAATACCGAAATGCCGCCCGACAACGATACGCTTTATGCAGAAGCGGACACTGCCGAGGAAACAGAAGCGGCTGTCATTACCGAGTCGAAAACGGAGAGAAGTACCGAGGCTCCCGAAAGTGAGCCCGTTATCCCTTCGGAAATATCCTCTGCGGAAACCGAGGAAGAGCTGCCCGAAACAGAAGCTGAAACCGAGCTTGAAACGGAAGCCGCCGAAACCGACGCACCCGATGTGGAGATCATCACCGAGGATATGGCTGATGACAATGCTGTTATTGAAAGAGAGTATGAGTCCCCCTTGGAGGAAAGTGCTCCCGAGGGCGAGGACGCTGTCCGTGTAAAGCCATATGCGGATAAAGCAAACGTTGAGATCATTACTGCGGTCACTACGTCAGTTCCCGAAACATCGTTCTTTCAGACCGAGGCTCTGACTGCATATGACATACCCAATGACGTTGAGTATATGCCGTTTGCGGAGGACGAGGTGGCTGTGTCCTCCGACCCCTTTGATGATGTGGACTACGGCTTTGACTATTTCCCCGAAACTACTGCTCCCGCAGAAACCGAAGCCCCCGAAGTGACCGTTCCTCCCGTAAATTATGCGGAAACGCTTACGGTAAGGGCTAACGGTTCGACAGTCACCCTTGACGCTTACACCATGGTCTGCAAGATTGTTGCAAATGAGGTGTCCACAAGGTTTAACGACGAAGCTATCAAGGCGCAGGCTGTTGCGGCATATTCCTATGTAAAATACAACAACATTCACGGTCAGTACCCCGATGTGCTGCTGGCAAATACGGTTCCCGACAAGATCGCCAACTGCGTTTCCGCTGTATGGGGAAAGACCTGCTACTATAACGGCGAAGTGGCTCTGTCCTGTTACAGTGCGTCCTCTGCGGGCGCAACGGCTTCTTCCGTAAATGTTTGGGGCGGCGCAAGACCTTATCTGGTCAGCGTTGACTGTCCCTTCGATGCGGGAAATGACCCCAACTACGGGCTGACTATGACTATGAGCGAGAACGATGTCAGATATTATCTGGAGCGTTATCTCGGAACTTCACTCACAAGCAGTCCCGAAAACTGGCTGGTGGTTTCCTCCAGAATTGACGGAAATTATGTTGGAACGGTGACTGTTGACAATGCTTACACGGTCACAGGACGTCAGCTGAGAGAGAATATTTTCGGCTACAAGATACGTTCCGCAAGCTTTGATATTTCCTACTCAAACGGTTACTTCACCTTCACCACATATGGCTATGGTCACGGCGTCGGCATGAGCCAGAACGGTGCGAATATTCTCGCAAATATGGGTTATGACTATGTTCAGATACTCAAATATTACTTTACGGGAATTACCGTTGCATAATAACCGCAAACTAAATATCCCCCGAGATCTGCGTATCTCGGGGGTTTTTTCAAAGGGGGCATTTCAATGAATATGTACGAGATCATCACTAAGAAAAAGCGGGGCGGCGAGCTGAACGCCGAGGAGATATCCTATTTTGTCAAGGGCTATGTGGACGGGACGATCCCCGATTATCAGGCGGCGGCTCTTGTTATGGCTATCTGGTTCAACTCTATGACCGAGCGGGAAACTGTTCTGCTGACAGAGGAAATGGAGCATTCGGGGGATATTTTAAGTCAGTCGTTGGACAGCTTCACTGCCGACAAGCACAGCACAGGCGGCGTTGGGGACAAGACGACGCTTATTGTGGGACCCATTGCTGCGGCGTGCGGGATTTTCGTCCCCAAAATGTCGGGAAGAGGTCTGGGACACACAGGCGGCACCATCGACAAGCTGGAAGCAATTCCCGGGTTTAACACGGCTCTGTCTGCGGAAAAATTTGAAGAGATAGTTCGTGACTGCGGATTTGCCATTGCGGGACAGACGGGCAAGCTGGTTCCCGCCGACAAGAAACTGTACGCTTTAAGGGACAGTATCTCTGCCGTAGACAGTATTCCGCTGATATGTTCAAGCATTATGAGCAAGAAGCTGGCGACGGGCGCAGACGGCATTGTCCTTGACGTAAAGACGGGGGACGGCGCATTTATGAAGTCCTATGACGACGCTGTGAAGCTGGCGGAGCTAATGGTGAAAACCGCCAAAGCAGCGGGAAGAAAGTGTTCTGCGGTCATCAGCGATATGGAACAGCCCCTCGGAACGGCTGTGGGAAATTCGTTGGAGGTCATCGAAGCCATCGAAACCCTCAAAGGCAGGGGAGAAGCACGGCTGCGGGAACTGTCCCTGACTCTGGCGGCGGAAATGCTTTGTCTGGCGGGCAAGGGAACTCCCGAGGAATGCCGAAAAGCCGCCGAAGAAGCCCTTGAAAGCGGTCGTGCCCTTAATGTTTTCCGTCGGACAGTCGAAGCGCAGGGCGGCGATACCGACGTTTTTGACGACTACGGAAAATTCCCGCAGGCAGCGGCTGTTACCGAGGTAAGGTCGCAGATAAGTGGTTATATCACCCACATTCAATGCGAGGAAACGGGGCTGATAGCCTGCTCTCTTGGTGCGGGAAGGACGGAGCTTGGCGGGAAGATAGACAGTACGGCGGGCATTGTATTTGCGAAAACAGTCGGTGACTTTGCGGAAAAGGGGGAGGTCCTCGGCAGGCTTTACAGCTCGTCCGCCGACGAAAAAACTACCGCAGAAGCTGTGGCCAGATTTGCCAAAGCATTCGCCTTTTCGGCTGAAAAACCGACACAAAAGGAAATTGTCAGGAAAATATTAAGATAAAGTTTGAAAATTTTGGCGAAATGTCTTGACAAATTTGAAAAGATATATTATAATCATAATATACAATGTATAATATTCCATCAGGAGGTAATTATTATGGGAATGTTCGATAAAATCAGCAAAACTCTCACCGACGCAGGCAAAACTGCCGCAGAAGCAGGCAAGGACGCTGCCGAAAAGGCAAAAACCTTTGCCGAGGTGACAAAGCTCAACCATCAGATCTCACAGTGCGAGAGCCGTATGAGAGATGCCTACGCAGCTATCGGTAAGAAGTTCTACGAGGACAACAAGCATATTTCCGGCACCGATTATGACGATTATTTTGTTCAGATCGCTAACGAGAATATGAGCATCGCATCTCTGCGCAGCCAGATCTCCCAGCTCAAGGGAATCTACTACTGTCCTGCTTGCGGCGCAGAAAACTCTATGGAAAACATTTTCTGCTGCAAGTGCGGTGCAGGCGGAGGCAGACCCGAGCAGCCTGCTGAACCCGAAGAGGTTGATCCTTCCGATGTTTCCGTTGAGGATATAAAGGAATAACTCGGTTAAAGCTTTATAAATTCAAAAAGGCTTCTGTCCTATAAACGGGACAGAAGCCTTTGACGTTTTTATTTGAAAATTACTTCATATCAACAAAACCCACCTTGCGGTAAGCCTTTGCAATAGTCTTTGCGGAAATGCGCATTGCTGCTTCGGCTCCTGCGGTGTAGCATTCCTTCAGGTATGCCTTGTCGGCGATAAGACGCTTGTATTCCTCACGGACGGGTTTCAGGTGGTCGGCAACAGCTTCACCGACGGCAATTTTGAAATCTCCGTAGCCCTTTCCTTCAAATTCACGTTCAATTTCCTCGTTAGTTTTGCCCGTAACAACGGAATAGATGCTCATAAGGTTGTTGATACCGTCCTTGCCCTCGGCGTAGCGAACGCAGGCTTCGGAGTCGGTGACAGCCTTCTTGAACTTCCTGATGATAACGTCGGGCTCGTCAAGAATGTAAATGCAGCCGTTCTGATTTTCGTCCGACTTGGACATTTTCTTTGTGGGATCCGCAAGGGACATTACCTTTGCGCCTACCTTTGGGATATACGCATCGGGAACGGTGAACAGCTCGCCGTATCTCTGATTGAATCTTTGCGCAACATTTCTTGCAAGCTCCAGATGCTGCTTCTGGTCAACGCCCACGGGAACCAGATCAGCCTTATACAGGAGAATATCGCCAGCCATAAGTACGGGATAGGTGAAAAGTCCCGCATTGATGTCGTCGGGGTGCTTCTGGGACTTGTCCTTGAACTGCGTCATTCTGGAAAGCTCGCCGAACTGTGTGGAGCAGGAAAGTATCCAGTTCATCTCGGCGTGATGGCGGTTGTGGCTCTGAATGAAAGCAATGGATTTCTTGGGGTCAATGCCACAGGCAAGTATAAGGGCATAGGCTTCGAGAGTGTGCTTTCTAAGCTCTGCGGGGTCCTGACGGACGGTGATTGCGTGCATATCAACGATGGAGTAGATGCAGTTATAATCGTCCTGCAGCTTGCCCCAGTGGGAAACTGCGCCGATATAGTTGCCCAAGGTAAAGGTGCCTGTGGGCTGAATACCGCTGAAAATTATCTTCTTCTGCTCCTGCTGTGTGTTCTGTTCTGACATTTTTATCGTTCCTTTCGGTTATCGGTCAAACATTTCCTTGGAAAGTCTGCCGAGTATTTCTATTCCCTTGACGATCTGCTCGTCGGTGGGGGTGGAGAAGTTAAGTCTGAATGACGATGTTTTGTCGTTTTCGGAGATCATAAATGCGTTTCCGGGAACGACAGCCACCTTATATTCCGCAACCGCACGCTTGCAGAAGGACATCATATCGCAGCCGTCGGGGAGAGTTGCCCAGATGAACAGACCGCCTTCGGGACGGGTGTAGGTGATTTTTTTGGAGAGCTTTTTGTCCATCTCGGAGAGCATAAGTCCGCACTTTCTTCTGTAAATGTTTGGCAGCTCTTTGAGATGTCCCTTCCAGTCGTACTCGGTCATATACTTGTGGCAGACCATCTGGGAGAGGATATTTGTGTGAACGTCGGAAACCTGCTTGCAGACAACTATCTTCTGTATAACAGGCTTGGGAGCGCAGACATAGCCTACTCTGATACCGGGGGCAAGCACCTTGCTGAATGTACCGGAATAGATAACAAGACCGTCCTTGTCCAGAGTCTTGATAGAGGGGATAGGCTCGCCCGCAAAGCGCAGTCTGCCGTAGGGGTTGTCCTCAAGAATAAGCACGCTGTATTTTTTTGCCAGCTCGTAAACTGCCTTGCGCTTTTCAAAGCTCATACACTGTCCCGTAGGATTCTGGAAGTTGGGGATAAGGTAGATGAGCTTTACGTTTTTGCGGGATTTCAGAGTGTCCTCCAGAGCGTTCAGGTCAATGCCGTCGCTTTCAAGGGGAACGCCCACAACGCTGCCCTTGTAGGACTTAAATGCGTTAAGGCTGCCGATAAAGCTGGGTGCTTCGCAGACAACAGTGTCGTCCTCGTTGCACATTACCTTGCAGGAAAGCTCGTTTGCCTGCTGTGCGCCCGAGGTGATGATAAGGTCGTCCAGCTCGGGGTCAAAGCAGCCGTCCTCCGCAAGCTCCTTTTTCAGGGCTTCACGCAGGGGAGTGTAGCCCTCTGTCAGGCTGTACTGCAAAGCGGCAATGGGGTTTTCCTTCATAATATCGTCAATGATCTTAGTCACATCGGAAACGGGGAAGGTATCGGGGGCGGGATTGCCCGCTGCAAATGAAATAACCTCGGGGTCGGCGGTGAATTTCAGTATTTCACGGATAGCCGAAGCCTGTAAATGCGATACCTTTTCGGAGAAAATATAATCCATAAATAAGCGTCCTTTCATAGTCTATATATGACCATTATAACACATAATTTCGAAAATAGCAACATAAATATGAAAACAACTTTGGATTTTGCTGATTTTGTATTCTGATTTTCGCATATAAAGGACGAGATCTATGAAAAAACAAAGCTTTCTGGTCGGTTCGGCAATACTAATGGCATCGGCTGCTGCGGTGAAGATACTGGGTGCGGTGTTTAAGATTCCGCTTGCCAATATGCTGGGCGGCACGGGAATGGGATATTTTTCCTGCGCATACGGCGTTTTTATGCCTGTCTACGCCGTTTCCGTCACGGGACTTCCCACGGCTGTGGCTGCGGTCACGGCGGAAAACCGTGCGCTGGGGCGTTACGGGAACATTCTGAAAATCCGCAAAACGGCTGTGACGGTGTTCGGTCTGTTCGGACTTGCCGCCTCGCTTCTGCTGATGCTGCTGGCTTTGCCCATCTGCCGAATGTCGGGGACGGAATACGTTCTTCCGTCGGTGCTGATGATAGCACCCACTATCCTGACAGGCTGTCTGACGGCGGTTTATCGGGGGCTGTGGGAGGGCATGCGGAATATGTACCCCACGGCAATTTCGCAGGTCATAGAGGCGGCTGTGAAGCTGCTGTGGGGGCTTTCCTTCTGCGGGCTGACATTAGCCCTTGCTCGTGAAAGACCGCAGCTGTATGCGGAAATATTTGCGTTTATGGGCGGTGACCCCTTGTCGGAGGAAGCGGTGCTGTCGGCGGCATCGGCGGCTGCGGTTTCGGGGATAACCGTTTCGGGGGTATTTTCTGCGCTTTATCTTGCCATAAAGGACGGCGGATTTCGGCGGGAAATAGGCTCGGAAATTCCCGAAAATACGGACGGGAAGGTCATAGGACAGCTGCTTTCGGTGGCTGTTCCCGTGGCTGTGGGTTCGCTGATAACAAATTTGACATCTATTGCCGATTTAGCGACAATTACTGCCATTATCGGGAAAACGGCTGCCGAGAATTTAGACTATTTTTCGTCAATGTGCGGCGGACTCGACGAACCGGGACAGATAGCAAACTTCATTTTCGGCAGCTTTACGGGACTTGCCGTGACGGTTTTCAACCTTGTTCCGTCGTTCACGAATATGTTCGGCAAGGGAATGATACCCGCAATGTCTGAAGCGTGGGCGGCGGGGGACAGCGAAAAAATACGAAGAAGCGTCTGTGACGGCATAACCGCCTGCGCTGCGGTGGCGTTTCCCTGCGGGCTGGGGATTTCGGCACTTGCAGAACCTGTGCTGTTTACGCTGTTTGCGTCCCGCCCCGATGAAGCGGCGATCTCCGTTATGCCGCTGAAAATTCTGGGGATAGGGGTGGTGTTCCTTTCCCTGACTGCGCCCATATTTGCAATGCTGCAGGCGGCAGGGCGGGCGGACATTCCCGTAAAGCTGATGGCGGCGGGGGCGGCGGTGAAGCTGCTGTTAAATCTGCTGCTCGTTCCCATACCGTCGGTGAATGTTTCGGGGGCGGCTATGGCAACAACGGTCTGCTACGGTCTGCTGTCGGCGGTGTCGGTCACGGTGCTTTGCTGTCACACCAAAACAGGGATAAGGGAGGCGTTGTCACCGCTTTTCGGCATATGCTTTTCGGGAATTCTCTGCGCACTGGGTGCCGGTCTTGTGTCAGATGTGCTGGCGGACAGTGTTTCCCGAGTGGTTGATTTGGGAATTTCCGTCATTTTCGGCGGTCTGATTTACATAATTAGTATATTTTTGCAGCCCAAATTACTGAAAAGAATGTTGAAAATGCTAAAATCATAAAAAATTTCAAAAAAGGCTTGAATTTATCCGCAAGATAGGTTAATATAAGTAAGTAGCCTTTAAACGGAAGGAGCTGTCCCGGTGGATTTTAAATTCAAGGATAAATACGAAATGGACGACCTGCTGGAGATAATGAAAATTCTCCGCTCGGAAAACGGCTGCCCCTGGGACAGGGAACAGGACCACAAGTCCATTCGCAAGGATTTTATCGAGGAAGTTTATGAAGCTATCGAGGCTATCGACAGCGACGATCCGGAGCTTCTCAAGGAGGAGCTGGGCGACGTGCTGCTGCAGGTGGTGTTCCATTGCAGGATCGAGGAGGAGAAGGGCAGCTTTGCCTTCGGAGATGCTGTTGACGGTATCTGCAAGAAGCTGATTGTAAGGCATCCCCACGTTTTCGGAGATGTTACTGCCAAAACCAGCGAGCAGGTGCTGAAAAACTGGAACGACATCAAGCAGAAGACCAAGGGTCAGGAAACCTATGCGGAAACACTCCGTTCGGTATCTCCTGCGCTGCCTGCGCTTATGCGGGCACAGAAGGTCGGTCAGCGGGCTGCAAGGGCGGGCATGGATTTCCCGTCGGCAGAGGACGCGCTTGTCCGTCTTGAAGAGGAGATAGCAGAGCTGAGGGCTGCAATGGCTTCGGGCAATGCGGAGGATATTTCCGACGAGCTGGGAGATCTGCTGTTTTCGGCTGTGAATGTTTCCAGACTTCTAAAAAATGACGCAGAGGAAGTCCTTACAAGGGGCGTCGGTAAGTTTATGGACAGATTTGAACGTACCGAAAATTTAATCAGGATGCAGGGGACAGATATGAAGACCCTTAGCATAGATGAGCTTGATGCCTATTGGGATCGGGCTAAGAAATAACATTTTGTTGGAGGTAAAATATTATGACAAAGGCAGATTTAATCAATGCAGTAGCTGAAAAGAGCGAGCTGACCAAGAAGGACGCTGAGAAGGCTGTGGCAGCTTTCACTTCCGCTGTTACCGATGCACTCGTTAAGGGTGAAAAGGTTCAGATCGTTGGCTTCGGTACCTTCGAGGTAAGGGATAAGAAGGCTAAGATGACCATCAACCCCAGAACCAAGGAGAAGAAGGAAGTTCCCGCTAAGAAGGCTCCCGCTTTCAAGCCCGGCAAGGCTCTCAAGGAAGCTGTTGACGTTAAGTAATTTCCGCTTTTTTGGAAATCTTTTGCTGTTTACTTTGAATACAGATCTCGGGGTGCAGTCCGCTGCGCCCTGATTTTTTGGGAGGTTTTTTGAATGAGACTTGACAAATATCTCAAGGTAACAAGGCTTATAAAGCGCAGGACCGTCGCAAATGAGGCGTGCGATGCCGACAGGGTATTCGTCAACGGAAAGCCTGCCAGAGCGTCCTACGAGGTCAAGGTGGACGATATTATCGAGATAAATCTCGGTCAGCGTCCGCTGAAGGTCAAGGTGCTTTCCGTCAGCGAATATGCAACCAAGGATAACGCTGCCGACAACTATATAGTCATTGACTGAGGGGGAGAATTATGGGTCCCTTTGAATATGTTGTCGAGAGGATAAACGGCGATTATGCCGAGCTGCGCAGAACTGACGGGGGCGGGGAAATTGTCACTGTGGCAATGGCTCTCCTTCCGCCGGAGACCGACGAGGGCGTCAGACTTCGGTTTGAAAATTTTTCTTACGAGGTCTTGTGAATTTTGCAATTGGCAGATTTGACAAAAGCATTGTCTGCCGCAAATTTTTGTGAACGTTTACATTTTCAATCGTTTTCGTTAAGTTGATTTTTATGCAGTGTATAATTTTTGCACAAAAAGAATTGTTAAATGTGGTTTGGTTTATCAATTTTGACGTGGAAATAAAATGCGATTTGTTTATTTATTTTCCATATAACGACAAAACCATCTGCCAATATGTGCAAAAATAGGCTTGATATTTGTGCATAACGACTAATTTTTATAAATTAATTTTAAAAAGCATTGACATATCGGCTTGTTAGTTGTATATTTATAGACACGAAAACGTTTTAAACTATTTGCGGGGTTTTACCCTGCGGACAGAATTCAGATTCAAAATGCTATGCCCTACACCTTGAAGTATGAATATGCTTTTTAGGGTATATTCGTGAAAGTGTGGTGTTCGTGTGATCTCAATCAAGGATATTGCAGGCGAGTGCGGCGTTTCCATCGCTACCGTCAGCAAAGCACTGAACAATCACAAGGACGTAAGCGAGGCTACAAAGCAGCTTGTAAGGGATACCGCAAAAAGGCTCGGCTACCTGCCCAATTCTCAGGCAAGGGCGCTGAAAACCAATAAGACATATAACATCGGCGTTCTGCTGGTGGAAAATGCCGACAGCGGTCTTGAGCACAGCTACTTTTCATCGGTCCTCAACAGCTTCAAAAGAGAAGCTGAGAAGCATGGCTATGACATAACGTTTATCAGCAGCAATGTAGGTGAGCTTGATGTGACCTACTATGAGCACTGCCTTTACAGAAATGTTGACGGCGTGTTCATCGCCTGCGGCGATTTCTACTCGGATAACGTAAGATCCTTGCTGGACAGTCCGCTGCCTCTTGTTACGGTCGATTATGTGTCGGACAAGAAGCCGTCGGTAGTGTCGGATAATGTTAAGGGAATGGGCGATCTGGTGAGATACGTCAGCGGCAAAGGTCATAAAAAGATAGCATACATCTACGGAGATGTTTCCGATGTTACCAAAGCCCGTATCAAGGGCTATAAGGAAGCACTGGAGCAGCTCGGGCTGACATATCGGGACGAATACATGGTTCAGGGCAAATACCTGGACCCCGTAAAAACCGAAAGGGTGATAACGGAGCTTTTAAAGCTTCCCGACCCGCCCACCTGCATAATACTCCCCGATGACTTTTCGGCAGTGGGCGCTATGAATGCGCTGGAGGAAATGGGTATGTCGGTTCCCGATGATATTTCAATTGCAGGATATGACGGCATTCTGCTGTCAAGGGTTCTGCGTCCGAAGCTTACCACTGTCAAGCAGGATACCGAACGCTTGGGCAGGGAAGCGGCAAGGCTTCTCATCTCCCTGATGCGCAAGGAAATATCCGCCGATACGCCGCCCGTGGTCATTCCCGGGTACATTCTTGAAGGTGATTCCGTAAAGGAGCTTACATAAGGCTTCGGAATTTTAATTCACGCTAATATATTTCAACAATGAAATATATTATATATTTAAGGAGGAAAAAACCAATGAGAAATTTTAAGAAAACACTTGCACTTCTCTCTTCACTCGCAATGGCAGGTACAATGCTCGCAGGCTGCGGAGGCGGCGGCGACAATGCTACAACAACAGCTGCTGGCGGCAACGATGCTGCTGACACAACTGCTGCTGCAGGCGACGATTCTGCTGAAACCACAGCTGCTGCTGAGGGCGGAGATTCCGCAGCTGCTGCTGACGAGGGTAAGGTATTCAACATCTACGCTTGGAACGAAGAGTTCAAGGGCTTCTTCGAGAAGTACTACACTGTTCCCGATGGAATCACTGTAAACTGGATCATCAATCCTTCCGACGGCGGCGTATATCAGGAAAAGCTGGACGAGGCTCTCCTTGCTCAGGCTGATGCTGCTGCTGACGAGAAGATCGATATGTTCCTTGCTGAGGCTGACTACATCAAGAAGTACACAAATACTGATGCAACTCTCGATGTTACATCTATCGGCGTTCAGAAGGCTGACACAATGTATCAGTACACAATTGACGCTGCTTCCGACGCTAACGGCGTTATGAAGGGTGTATCCTTCCAGTGCTGCCCTGCTGCACTGATCTACAGACGTTCTATCGCTAAGGACGTTATCGGTTCCGATGATCCTGCTGCTGTACAGGATGCTCTCAGCGACTGGAGCAAGTTCGAGTCCGTAGCTGCAACAGCTAAGGAAAAGGGCTACTACATGACAGCTTCTTACGCTGAAACATATCGTACATGGTCCAACAACGCTACTGAGGCTTGGGTTGACGCTAACAACAACCTGGTTGTTCCTCAGGCAATGAAGGATTACATCGCACAGGCTAAGAACTTCATGGATCAGGGCTACACACTCTCTGCAGGCGTTTGGGACGATGAAAAGACTGCTCAGATGTTTGCTGACGGTAAGACAATGTGCTTCTTCGGTCCTGCTTGGTACTACAACTTCTGCATGGGCAACGCTCAGGATCCCGATAAGGGCTGCAGCGGCGACTGGGCTATCTGCGAAGGTCCTCAGGCTTACTTCTGGGGCGGCACATGGCTCCTTGGTGCTACCGGCACTGACAACCCGACAATGCTTGCTGACATCATGAACACCTTCACAGTAAACGAAGATGTCTGCACAAAGCTCGTTACAGACGAGATGCAGTTCTCCAACAACACTAAGGTAAACGAGACAGTTGCTTCCGATCCCAACTACGGCAACGCATTCCTCGGCAACCAGAACGATACAGCACTCTTCTGTGAGCTCGCTAAGAACATCAAGTTCGAGAACAAGACTCAGTACGACCAGCTCCTCAACGAGAACATCACAACTGTATTCCTTGACTACTTCAAGGGCACAATCTCTGAGGAAGAGGCTTATGCAAACTTCTACAAGTTCGTTTCTGAGAAGTATCCTGCAGTTACAGTTCCCGCTCAGTAATTCTTTCTAACGTAACTTAAAAGTACTTGTGGGGCAAGGCAAATTCTTGTCTTGCCCCCTTATTTTATCCATTTAAGCGAATTTTGAAACTTTTTTCACAAATAGTTGTACATTTTTGTGCAGTATGCACGAATTATTAATGACAGCCGCATTAGCGTGCAGCTGCAAAAATAAATATATAGAAATGCAGAATTAATTGTGAGCGCAGTTTCATCTGTTTAGCGGTAATAATACCCGATATTTTTACGTATGAGGTGGTACGAAAATGTCAAATAACAAGCGTAAATCTATCAGCTATGCAAAATGGGGTTACATATTCATCGCACCTTTCTTTATTGTATTTATCTTCTGTTCGCTCATTCCGTTGGTTTCGACGTTCTATAACAGCTTCTTCGAGAATTACCGTGACGGTCTGACGCAGGTAGGACCTAATTTTGTTGGCTTAGAAAACTACAAGAAATTGTTTACACCCGATAACACAGGTAATATACAGGTTATCGACTATACTGTAAATACAATGATAATGTGGGTAATGGGAGCTGTTCCTCAGCTTGTTGTAGCGCTCCTTTTAGCTATTTTCTTCACAGCAAACCGTCTTAATATTAAGGGACAGGCATTCTTCAAGACCGTTATTTACATGCCTAACCTTATCATGGCATCTGCTTTCTCGATGCTGTTCTTTACACTGTTCTCCAACGTTGGACCTATCAACCAGATAATCCAGTCAATGACAGGTGAGGTTTACGACTTCTTCGGAAAGACTGTATCGGTACGTTCGTTGGTAGCATTTGTAAATTTCCTGATGTGGTTCGGTAATACTACCATCCTTCTGATGGCAGGTATTATGGGTATCGACGGAAGCCTGTTCGAAGCTGCTTCCATCGACGGCGCAACTTCTACTCAGGTACTCTTCAAGATCACTCTTCCTCTTCTGATGCCTATCATCGTATATGTTGCTATCACCGCTCTTATCGGTGGTCTGCAGATGTTCGATGTTCCTCAGATCCTTACTGCCGGTCACGGTAACCCGAACCGAACTTCTATGACGCTTGTAATGTATCTGAACAACTACATCTCAACAAGTAAGAACTTCGGTATGGGCGGTGCGATCTCTGCGATCATGTTCATTATCACCGGCGCACTGAGCTTCGTTGTTTACAAGTCGCTTGTAACCGACGACAGCCCTAAGAAAAAGGTAAAGAAATCAAAGGGGGCTGAGTTATTATGAGTACTGCTACCGATATGCAGGGACAGAACGAGCGAATCAAGCTGACAGCTGCAAGAACAGGCGTCTATATCTTCATGGTGCTCATTGCTATCCTCTGTCTTTTCCCGTTCTATCTGCTGATAATCAACGCCTCCAGATCCAATGCCGAGCTGCAGGCAGGTTTCACAATGATCCCCAGCACAAACTTTATTACAAACCTGAAAACCGCTTGGAACGATACCTCCCTTATCGCTATCCCTAAGGGACTGATGAACAGCTTTGTGATCGCTGCATCCTGCTGTCTGCTGTGTACATACTTCTCCGCTCTTACCGCTTACGGTATCCACGTTTACGACTTCAAGGGCAAGAAGCTTGCATTCAACTTCATCATGGTTGTAATGATGATCCCCACACAGGTATCCGCAGTTGGTTTCATTCAGCTGGTTTCCAAGGTTGGCCTTATGAACACATACTGGCCCCTTATCATTCCTTCCATCGCATCTCCCGCAGTATTCTTCTACATGAAGCAAAACATCGAGAGTACGATGCCCCTTGAGATCATTGAAGCTGCCCGTGTTGACGGCGCAAACGAGTTCTTCACCTTCAACGCTATCGCACTTCCTATGCTGAAGCCCGCTATGGCTGTTCAGATGATCTTTGCATTCGTTCAGTCCTGGAACAACTTCTTTACTCCTGCGCTGATCATCAGCAAGAAGGACAAGTCAACTGTTCCTATCATGCTTGCTCTTCTGCGAAGCGAAATGAACTCTCGTAATGGTGACCTCGGTGAAATTTATATGTTTATCCTGCTCTCCATTATTCCCGTTGTTCTGGTTTATATCCTGCTTTCCAAGTTCATCATCAAGGGTGTTACTATGGGTGGTGTAAAGGGTTGATCCCCGTTTATACGCAATCTGCCGCTGTGGTTTTTCCGCAGCGGTTTTTTGCATATTCGGCAGCTTTTTCGGTATAATATTTTTGGAAATTTACCTTGTGAAATGCACAGCCTTTAAATGCAGCCGCAGCCTTGGTGAGCACTGTCACTATGTTTTGTCCCCGCAGCGATAGACAGTTACTCCGCCTTTGCCGCCCTACTGACGCCTTCTATTTCACCCATCTCACTACCCACCCTTATTCTATCATCATTAGCTTCAAAAATATATCATGATATGTCGAAGTTGTATAACTTTCCGACTTTTTACATAAAACGCTTGAAGCAGGTGATATTATGTCAGATAGAAAAAAGGTCAAGACAAAGCTTGTACTGACAGGCAGCGCAGTCGGATTTCTGAACGGACTGTTCGGTTCGGGCGGGGGAATAGTCGCCGTCCCGCTGCTGCGTTCCTGCGGGACAGACCAAAAGTCCGCCCACGCCTGTTCGCTGGCAGTCACCCTGCCATTGTCCGCATTATCGGCACTTCTGTATCTCGGAACAAGAGAACTGCCCTGGCAGGACGCACTCCGCCTGATACCCGCAGGCATTCCGGGGGCACTTCTCGGCGGCATTCTGCTGAAAAAAATCCCGAATAAACCGCTGAAACGGCTATTCGGGATAATGATGATAATAGCGGGAGGAAGGTTAATTCTTCGATGATATATATCGCAGCATTTTTCTCGGCAATGCTTGCAGCAATGGGCGTCGGCGGCGGTATGCTGCTGATAATGTGGCTGACGATTTTCGGGGGATTTTCCCAGCTTGAAGCCCAGGGAATAAATCTGATTTGCTTTCTGCCAATCGCCGCCATTGCAGTTATTATCCACAGCAAAAACAAGCTTATCAATTGGAAGAAGCTGTTTCCCGTTATCCTTTCGGGATTGGCAGCGGCGGCAGTCGGCTTTGCGGCAGCACAGTTTGTCGGTTCGGAAATGCTGTCAAAGCTGTTTGGCGGGTTTATTGTGATTGCGGGGGTGAAGGAATTGTTCGGAAAATCGGACAGCAAGTAGCTTATTGGTCGGAGAGTATTTTGAGCTTATTCGCCCCTATTTCCACCCAAGCAGGACGAAATCCGCAGTTTAAAGCAATATTCCACGAATGATAATTGGACAGACTCGTGCCGTAAAATGGAATGTCCCCACGCCGAATGATCTCATTTTTCAGCAGGGTAACAAGATACGTCCCCACGCCCATTGAACGGTACTTCGGCATAACGTCAATGCCTATCTGCTGCCAATGGGGAGCGTCCTCGGAGCAGCCCGCCATTCCCATAATTTCGTCACCGTCATATGCGCAGACAACTATCCTGTCGGGACGGTGTGGGAGAAATTCTCCGCAGATGGCATTTGGAAAACGTTCATCTCCGTAAAATCCGAAAAATTCCTCGTTATAAAACCACTTCACGGAATAATCCTTCTTCGGACTGACATAATTATTCGGCAGAAACATATGATAAGTCGATGTGAGCGTATAACCAAATTCATTCAGTTCTTTTTCAAGCACCAGCAGCTTTGGAATTTCAAAAAGTGAGTGTCCGCTGCTGTTTTCCATATATTTTTTGAGAAACGGGTGAAGCCGTTCGTCTGCCGTAACTACCGCATTTCCGCCTGTTGTCGCCATATGGAAAAAGTATTTTTCAGGGGAATAGACACGCCGACCTTCCCTGATTTCGGAGATAGTCAGAACATTTTCGTCCTTACGAAAATCATCGGGAGCACAGTTATATTCAAGTGACAGAAGGTCAAGCAAGCTGTCAAAAGATTCGCTTTTCATATGTCCCCACCCTCTGCCGAAATGACTTGCAGAAACGCCTTGTTAAGCGGCTCCCAGCTGTTGTCCTTAACGGTTTCCGTGCTGTTTATTATCTGCTCGATCTTATCAAATTCCGCCTTGATATAGTCGTGGAGAATTTCTATCCTGTCACCCTTTCCCATCTCGGGAGTTTTCATTTTAACTTCAAGCAATTTGTTTACAATGGGAATCAGTTCACACGGAAGCTCCGCTTTGCATAACTCGGAAAACAGCATTGGCGGGGGAGTGCCTTTGTCTAATATCCATTCGCAGGCAAGTAAAGTCCGCAGCACATAAAAATACTTTTTAAGCTTAACTTTTTCCCCGCTTAAATGCTTTTTATAGTCGGATTTTGCCGTGCTGAAATAATGGTAAAGCCCCTTCTTCACATCAAAATAATCGTTCAGAAGTCCTCTGAAACTGTCCCATTTATCGGACATACGATAAACGA
Organism: Oscillospiraceae bacterium; assembly: GCA_016302225.1. Classification (GTDB taxonomy): domain Bacteria; phylum Bacillota; class Clostridia; order Oscillospirales; family Ruminococcaceae; genus UMGS1889. The sequence continues at coordinate 21,419 of JAEDOB010000007.1, forward strand.
TAGGAGAGTTGCTCCATTCAAAAACTGTGGGATTTGACTTGTACAGAAGC
>JAEDOB010000170.1 GCA_016302225.1 Oscillospiraceae bacterium
GAGCTGGTGGTAATGTCCGCTTACCGTTCCCACGAATATCAGCAGGGCATCTTCGACGATGACGTGCAGAGGTATGTTGATCAGGGCTATTCCGAGGAAGAAGCCCGCAAAATAACGGCGGATAACATTGCCGTCCCCGGGCACAGCGAGCATGAAACAGGTCTTGCCGCAGACATCAAGACCACCACCTGGGAGGGCGAGATCACCGAGGAATTTGAAAATACCGCCGAGTTTGAATGGCTTGACAAAAACGCATGGAAATACGGCTACATTCTCCGCTATCCAAAGGATAAGGTGGAAATTACCAAATATAACTACGAGCCGTGGCACTATCGGTTTGTGGGATTGTATTACGCAGAAAAGATAAAGGAAAGCGGGCTTTGTCTGGAGGAATTTTACGAACAAAATCCCCCGAGAGAAACCGCTCCCGCCGAAACAGAGCCGCCAGTCACAGAGCCCGAGGAAACCTCCTCAAAGGTCAGCTTTGTGGTATAAACGGCAGATAAAAAGGAGACCAAAAGCAAATGAAGTTAAAGAGAACAGCATCAAAGCTGTCGGCAGCAGCTATGGCATTTGTTATGGCTTTTGCGGCATTATCCGCAGACAGTCCCGATGTTATATACACCTATGCAGACTCAATGACCGAGCTGGAACAGCGTCAGCAGGAGCTTGCCGAGGAACGAAAAGAGATCGAAAAGCAGCTTTCCGAGATTGAAGGCAAGACCGAAGAATATGAAAGATACATCGAAGAATATGACAAAAAAATGGAGATCCAGGAGGAACAGCTTGCCAATATCTCCGAGCAGATAGAGGTAATGGAGAAAAACATTGCCGAGCTGGACAAAAAAATCGCAGACAAAGAAGTTGAGATAGAAGAAGGCATTGAGCTGTTCAAATTAAGGCTCAGGGCACTTTACGTTTCGGGAAATGACAGTATGGCATCTATCCTGACAGGTTCAACGGATTTTTACGATGTTCTTGCAAGGATCGAGATAGTCAAGAGAATTTCCTCCAACGATAATAAGACCATTGACGAGCTGAACGACCTTGTTATAACACTGAATTCACAGAAGGCTCAGCTTGAAGAGGAAAAAGCACAGCTTCTCAGCAAAAAATCCCAACAGGAAAAGCACCTTGAAGAGCTTCGGGAAACCTATCAAAATCATCACGAAACCAAGGAAATGTACGAAAAACAGGCGGAAATGTACGAAAACCGCACTGACGAGATAGACGCCGAGGAGCAGCGTGTCGAGCAGGAAATTCAGGAGTTTATCCGCAAACAGCAGGAGGAGCTTGAAAGAAAGCGTAAAGAGGAAGAGGAACGCAAACGCAAGGAAGAGGAAGAACGCAAGCGCAAGGAGGAAGAGGAGCGCAAAAAGCGTGAGGAAGAGGAGGAACGCAGACGTCAGGAGGCAGAAGCAAACAATCAGGAATACGTTCCCGCCGAAACCGAACCCGTAACCGAGGAAGAACCCGAAGATGACTACACTCCCGGATATTCCGAAACAGGCTTTATCTGGCCAGTCCCCAGCGTTCGTAATATGACCGATACATACGGAAACCGCTGGATAGTCGAGGAACAGCGGAACAATTTCCACAAGGGCATCGACATCAACAAGCCCAACTGCTACGGCGAACCCATAGTTGCATCTGCGGCAGGCACGGTAATTACCGCCAGCAACACGGGCAACGGCTACGGTATTCACGTTGTTATTGACCACGGCGACAAGATAGCTACCCTTTACGCTCATATGTCCAGCTGCTGCGTAAATGTGGGCGATGAGGTCGCACAAGGTCAGGTCATCGGCTATATCGGCTCAACCGGCTATGCTTACGGAAATCACTGCCACTTTGAGGTCAGGGTAAACGGTCAGCATACGGACCCGCTTAATTATGTTTCTGTAAACAATTAAAGTGTAAAAAATCCCGTCGGTTTCGCAAATTCCGACGGGATTTTTAGTTCATTCAATTATTCAATTCGGGAAATTCTTCGGAATAAATTTGATTTATCGGATAGTTATTATTTGACCTGAACAGCCTTAGGCGTTTTCTTATCCTCCGCAGGCTTCTGTTCGCAAATGCCCGTAATAACGATAGACAGGCATTTCATATCGTGATACAGGTCGTAATAAACGCCCGGTCTGCCCGTGACCGCAACCGTAGGACGAAGAGGCTGGTCGGGAAAATTCGCCATGACCGTAGCGGTCTCGCCGTTGGAAAGCTGCACCACAGTTCCCACGGGATAAGGCGCAACCTTTCGGATAAACGCCCTTACACACTGCTCGTCAAAATGGCTGCCCGTTCCGCCCATTATGTACTCGATAGCCTCGGAGGGCGGGCTGGGAGTTCTGTACGGTCTTTGAGATGTGAGCGCATCGAAAACGTCCGCAACCGCAAGTATCTTCGCATAAAGGTGTATTTCATCGCCCTTTAATCCCTTGGGATAGCCTGTGCCATCAACCTTTTCGTGATGACCTACTATTCCGTAATAGCAATTCGGGGGAACCAGCCGCCTTTCCAGCAGATGATTTGCAGCGTGAACGGGGTGCATCTTGACTATACCGAATTCCTCCTGCGTCAGTCTGCCCGGCTTATTGATTATCTCAATTGGGATAGACACCTTGCCGATGTCGTGGAGCAGACCGCTAAGTCCCAGTTCATTAAGCTCCCGATGATTCAGCCCCATTTCCATTCCGATAGCCAAAGCCATTATTGAAACGCTCAGACTGTGATGGAAGGTGTAATCATCGTACATTTTTATGTCTGCAATATTTACCATAATATCGCTGCTGGCGGAAAGATTGTCGATAAGCTTCTCGGTAGTGTCCTTGATCTCCTCAACATCGTCACCCGTAACGCCGCCGCTCATAAAATCATTGGCAAGGTTCTTGACGCCCGAAAGAGCCTCGTTCTTTATCTCGCTGTTTATGGACGAGATAACTCTTATTTCGCTCTTTGCATCGTCGATATATGCGCCGTCAACATCAGCTCGCTTCATCTGAGTGATGATAACATCTGTGAGCTTTGTGCCTGCCTTCAATCCGACTGCCGCATAAGTATTTGCATCGTAAAAGTTGATATTTCTTCCAAGACACATACCCGGCACCAGATTAGCCGAAGAAACAAAAATCAAAAAAACTCACCTCTTGAATGACGGACGGTGTCAGCATATAATCCCGTCTGCGTTAATATAATGTATTGCGGACAAACACAAAAATTACTTTCTCAGCTGAGTATAGCACTCGGTGCAGATGTTTTTGCCCTTAAAATCAACAATGTTATCGGAGCTGCCGCAGAAAACGCAGGCTGCCTTATCCTTTTTCAGGACGATATTCTCGCCGTCAACATAGATCTCCAGAGCGTCCCTCTCGCCTATGTCAAGGCTTCTTCTCAGCTCGATAGGGAGCACGATACGTCCAAGCTCGTCGATTTTTCTTGTGATTCCGGTTGATTTCATAAAAAATTGCCTCCTTCTATTTTTGCAATGTTAATCAGCAGATACTACCGCCGTTTATACAGACCGGCAATAATACTTGTTCTTGCGATAGTCTGCTCTCTTTGACCGCCCGCCGTTCTTTATATATGGAATGCGCCCGCATTTTTTCAATACGAGATTCGGGTATGTAAAAGGGAACAAACAGACCTTTCTCGATTAAGGTCAAGACTATTATAACTTTTTTTGCATATATTTGTCAATAACAATTTTGTGAATAATTGTTGATTTCTATCGTATAGTAAAATTTCGTGTTGATTGCTGCAAAATAACAAGGTAAATTTGTGCATTCTGCCGAATATTCCAGAATATTCCTTGTAAATCCTTCCTTATACTGTATATAACAGGAAATTGAGGTTTCGTAAATGATGAACAAATTATTTTCAATTATCATTGTGATCTCCATTGCATACGGCATATACAGCGGCAATTTTTCGCAGCTGTCAAACTCTCTGTTAAACGACCCGACCTCGGCAGTTGAGCTGGTCATTTTCCTGACGGGGAGCATGTGCCTTTGGGGCGGGCTAATGCGAATTGCGGAAAAAGCGGGTATCACACGCTATATGGCAATGCTGTTTCGTCCCGCCGCAAGGCTTCTGTTCAAGGGGCTTGACCTTAACGGCAAGGCATTCCGTCTTATATGTATGAACGTTACCGCAAATATTTTAGGTCTTGGGAACGCCGCAACTCCGCTGGGGATAGAAGCAATGAAGGAGCTGGAAAAATCGCACATTTCCGAAGGCGGCGACCCCTTACGCGCCTCCGACAATATGGTGACCTTCACCGTGCTGAACACAGCCTCCCTGACAGTAATTCCGTCAACCTGCGCCGCTGTCAGGGCAAAATACGGTTCCGCTTCACCTATGGAGATATTCCCCGCTGTGGTCATCACAGCCTTATCCGCACTGACCGCCGCCCTTCTCGCAGCTCAGATACTGAAACGATTTCACAAACAGACAGGTGATGACAAATGAACGCTGCCGACCTGGTTATCCCGCTGATAGCCGCACTTATCGTACTGACGGGCATTATTAAAAAGGTGAACGTTTTCGATGAATTTATCGAAGGCGCAAAGGAAAACCTTCAAACCTCCGTGTCACTTCTCCCCTCGCTTATTGCCCTTGTCACCGCCATCGGGCTGTTCAAGGCATCGGGACTTTCCGAAGTTATAGCAGAACTAATGTCGCCATTGACAAACGCACTTGGCTTTCCCTCGCAATGTATCCCGCTGGCACTTATCCGACCTATTTCGGGTAGCGGCGCACTTGCCGTATTTGACGGAATACTAAGGGACTGCCACCCCGACAGCTATGCGGGCAGAGTTGCAAGCGTACTGATGGGCTCCACGGAAACGACATTTTACACCATAGCCGTGTATTTTGCGGCAGTCAAGGCAAAGGACACACGCCATGCCCTCCCCTCTGCCCTTGCGGGAGATCTCACGGGCTTTATTGTCAGCGCAATTTCCGTCAGATTGCTGTTTGGTGTTTGTTGATATTGCACTATTTTAGAATATACATTTATCAAAACTATGCACAATTCGTAAAATTATGCAATTCCGCTTGACTTTTTCAGCCGACGGTAGTATAATATATAACGTTATGTGTGACACTAACATTCACGCATACGAGCCATTAGCTCAGTCGGCAGAGCATTTGACTTTTAATCAAAGGGTCTGGGGTT
>JAEDOB010000171.1 GCA_016302225.1 Oscillospiraceae bacterium
AAATAAAACAGCACCAAGGTGTAATATTTCAACGCCTTGATGCTGTTTTTGTTATTTAGGTTATTCTTTTACCGAACCGTTTACAAGACCTGCATATATCTGCTTTTGAAGTGCGAGGAAAATAACAAGTGCGGGAATGATACAAATAACGATACCTGCAAAGATTATCTCCCACTTTGCTCCGTAAGGGCCCATAAAGCGGTAGAGCGATGTGGAAACCACGGAAAGCTCTTCGCTGGGCATATAAAGCTGAGGTGTGTAGAAATCGTTGTAAATGCCTATGACCTTAATAATAAGGACTGTTGCAATGGCGGGACGAAGCAGCGGAAGTATTATCTTAAAGAAAACCGTGAAATAGTTTGCTCCGTCAATAATTGCGCTTTCGTCAAGAGAGTAGGAGATGTTGTCCAGAAACTGCATAAATATGTAGATGGAAACAATATCCGTACCGATGTAAAGGATTATGGGAGCTGCCATTGTTCCAACGAGATGGAAATTGTTCATTATGCGGTAAACCGTTACCTGCATTGAAATTGAAGGAAAAAGCGTGGCGAGAAGGAATGCCGCCTTTAAAACCTTTCCCAGAACGGTATTGAAACGCTGGAGAACATAGGCTGTCATTGTACCTACGAGAATAGTTCCCGTGCAGGAAATAACAATGAGTATCGCCGTGTTTCTCAGTCCCAGAAGCACCTTTCCGTCAATGAAAGCGGTCTTGTAGTTTGACCATTCAAATTTTGTGGGAAGGGCAAATACATTTGAGGAAAGAAACTCCGTATTGCTTTTGAATGAGCCTAAAAACACGACCACAAGAGGAATAAAGACCACAAGGCAGGATATTACAAGAACGGAATATTTAAGAAAGGCAAGAAATGCGGGCATAAAATCTTTTTTTTGCCTTTTGACAACTTGTTCAGCCATTCTATTTTTCCTCCTTGAGAACCAGCTTTTGTATTACCGTCACAACGACTATTATCAGGAACAGCACCACAGCCATTGCCGATGCAAGCCCGACCTTTTGGAACTTAAATGCCGTTTCCGTAGTCTGGATAACGAAGGTGCTTGAACCGAAGCGTCCGCCTGTGACAATAAAGGGAATTTCGTAAACGCTGATAGCACCCTTGACCGCAAGTATCATCTGAAGAAGAATGATAGGTCTGATGCCCGGAGCAATAATGTACCTGAACACCTGGAAACGGTTTGCGCCGTCCAGGTCTGCAGCTTCGTAAATGTCGGGAGAGATAGACTGTATGGCACCGATGAACATTACTATGTCAAAGCCGATATATCTCCATATGGAAACGAACACAAGGCAGACATTGACAAGTCCCTCCGTAGAGAGAAATTTTATGGGCTCGCCGCCAAACAGGGTTATTATTGAGTTAAGAGTACCGTCGGTGTTGGTTATGCCGTCGCCCTTCTGGAAAAATCTGCGGAAGATAAGTGCGACCGCAACGGTATTTATCATATAGGGGAAGAAAGCGACGCCCTTAAAGAAATTGGCAAATCTTATCTTTGAGCAAAGGATAGTTGCAATAAACAGAGCCAGTCCCAGCTGGATAAAGGAGCCGCAAAGATAATAGATACTGTTTTTGAAAGCGGCAAAATACTCGGGGGTGGTAAATACCGTCTTGTAGTTTTCAAGTCCCACAAACTTAACATTCTGACCGAACTGATCTCGTTCCTCAAAGCTGAACTTTACCATTTCGGCAGCGGGAATGTAGGTGAATACCACAAGCAGTAATGTGGGAATAAGCAGGAAAAGACAAACTGTTATCATCTTTTCGATGTACGCTTTTGACAGCTTATTCCTTGGAGCAAGCCGCTCGGCTGTATTTTTTTTAGTCAAAGCTGATCCCTCATTTTCGGGTTATTTTCGTGTTTGAAGCTAACAGTAAACATCTGTCGGTCACGGATAATTCTCCGTGACCAAAACAGTGTTTAGTGTAATGTGAAATAATGAAAATTTGGAGGTTGGTTTGCGAAAATACCGTATCATTCTGCGGCGCGAGAAAACGCCGCAGAAAAATACAGCTCGGGGAAAAAAATATTTAAGTAGGAAACGTGTAAGTATAAATTAGCCGAGAATTTCATCTCTTGAAGCAGCCCATGCAGCGTTTACATCGGCAGCGATCTTGTCATATGCTTCTCTGCCCTCGCCGTTGAATGCAGCCTCAGCCATTCTGAACTTATAGTTTGTGGAAGCGTCGCCCCAAGGGTCTACCTCGGAAGACTTTGCGATCTCGTCAAACTTGCCTGTAAGCTCTGCGGGGCAGGGATTTTCAACGAACAGCTGAACGCCCAGCTCATCGAAGGAAGAAAGTGTGTCGGGCATGGGAGCACCCTTCAGACCGGAGATCTCGCCCTCATTCTGAGCAAATCCGGAGTCTGTGCAGAACCATCTTGCATATGCCAGAGCCGCATCAAGGTTTGCGGAATTCTTGTTTACGCTCATCATATAGTCGTTGGAGGAAACGGAGTAGATCTTTCCGTCAATGCTGTTGGGGAAGGGCATATATCCGACATCTGCGGGGTCTGCGCCAACCTGAACAGCAGCCTCCTGGAACTGGCTGATAGCCCATGAGCCGAGAACCATTGTTGCGATCTTGCCCTGTGCAAATGCGGGCTTACAGCCTTCCCAGTCGGTAGTCATGGGGTCTTCCTCGTGGAGAGTGGGATCTGCGTAAATATCAAACAGTGTGCCGTAAACAGCGTCATAGGGGCTGCCCTTAGAGAACAGGTCTGTCTTTTCTGTGAGCAGCTTGGTGTTGTAATCGGGATCTCCCGAAGCGCCTACTACCAGGGACTGCCACTGAGTAATGCACCAGCCTGCATTGTAGTTGGTGTAATAAGGGATAGCAGAGGTGTTTTCCTTTATCTGCTTTAAGCAGGCAACAAATTCTTCGGTGGTTGTGGGGAGAGAAGTAATTCCCGCATCAGCCCATACTCTCTTGTTGTACAGAACGCCCGAAGCAGTACCGCCTGTGGGAAGTGCATAAACCTGACCGTCAACGCTGTAATTTTCCAGCCAGTAGTACTGCTGAGAAAGGTCGTCATATGTACCGAAAGATGCGAAGAAGTTAGGCAGGTCTGCCTGCTTGAGAGCCTGAGGAGTCATAACTACATCACCGTAGTTATCAGACTGCATCATGGTAGCAATATCATCTGCGTAGTTTGTGAAGGACTGATACTCAACCTTTACATTGGGATAAAGAGCGTTAAAGCCTTCTGTGAGCTTTGCCATGGTGCCGTCCTGATCTCTGTCGGTACGGTGGTGAAGGACCTTGATGGTTCCGCTCAGACCTGTATCGGAGTCGCCTGCGGGAGCAGCGGTTGTTTCGCCGCCCTCAGCAGCTGTTGTGGTTTCTCCTGCGGCAGCTGTTGTGGTGTCTGCGCCGCCGTCCTTGGAAGAGCCTCCGCAAGCGGTGAGTACTGCGCCTGTCATTACCATTGCTGTGCACATAGCTGCAATTCTTTTAAATTTTGTGTTCATTGTGAATTACCTCCGTAAATCAAAATTTAGCTTTGCGATTTAGTAGTTGCCTGTGGTTTATTGCGTTGATTTCATTATAGATAAAATCCGTTCAAAGTCAAGCAAATTTGCAAATAGCGGCATTTCAAACAGCATATTTTTGTTAGCTTTGTAAGGTTTTCACAAAGGGAAAAATTTTCGGCGGAATTTTTGGGATTTTCATTAAACGCTTGCAGGCTCTTATGTGCATAATAACTATAAATATTGAATCAATGCTTGCAAAACTAGAATTTATGATAATTCGGGGAAACGTTTTCACATTTCCGTTAATATTTTAGATATGATATAAACACATAATATTAAGATTGTCAAACTAAATTAATCTGAAAACAAGCTAACAAAACGCAGAAAACATCAAAAATTTAGCTTGAAGCGGCAAATTTATTTAAGATAAAAAATGCACTTGATTAGTTAGGCTATATATGTTAAAATAAGTCTATAAAATGTATCTTGGGAACTGCTGAGTAAATCATCAATTGTATTTTTTATGTTGCCAAAGTGACGTAATAGGTGGGTGTTCCCCCGCCGAAGGCGGGGGAACACCCATTAATCAGTATTTCCCTTGCAATCAAATCGGAGGCGTAGGACTTGGCAAAGAATGTGACCATGCGTGACATAGCCGCAAAGCTTGGGATAAGTGTTGTATCCGTTTCAAAGGCTTTCACGGGACAAAGCGGAGTAAGTGACGAGCTTAGGCAAAGAATATTCAGAACAGCCGAAACAATGGGCTACAAATACGGCTCTGAAACAAACAAGAAAAAGACGCTCAGCGGAAATGTGGGCATTATCGTTGCCGAACGTTATATGTCGGAAAACTCCTTTTACTTCAAATTTATGAGAGGACTGTCCACCGCACTCCAGCAGAAAAAGCACTACGCCTTTTTCCACACCCTCACCTCGGGCAATGAGGAAAAAGCCCTGCTTCCCGACATTTTCTTTCACCAGCGTGTTGACGGGATAATAATTCTCGGTCAGATCTCGGACAAATATATAAATGCTGTTCTCGGCACGAAGATACCCGTGGTTTTTCTGGATTTTTACAATCAGCTCACCGCCGAAAGCTGTGTGGTAGGTGACAGCTTCTATGCCACCTACGAGCTGACAAATTATCTTATCGACAACGGGCATCACGATATTGCCTTTGTGGGAAATATCCACGCTACCAGCAGCATTCAGGACAGATATTTGGGCTATGCAAAATCCCTTATCGAGCATAATATCCGACTTTCGGATTACTATATCATTAGCGACAGAAATACCGAAACAGGAGAATTTATCCCTCTTGAGCTGCCTGTTGTAATGCCCACCGCCTTTGTCTGCAACTGCGACGAGATCGCAAGCAAACTGATAGCCTTGCTTGCGGAAAAGGGCTATCGTGTCCCCGATGATATATCCGTAACGGGCTTTGACAATTCCGTTTACAGCAGCATAACCGTCCCGAATATCACCACATTTGAGATAAACACCGAAAAGATGTCCGCCATAGCCGTCGATGCTCTCCTTTCAAAAATCAAAACGCCCTCAGAGCATATCGGAATGATACAGGTCAAGGGGAGAATGGTTTTCAAGGATTCCGTGGCTTCGCTTAACT
>JAEDOB010000172.1 GCA_016302225.1 Oscillospiraceae bacterium
GCGTATATGGTTTTTTACGCCGAGAGATTCCCGTGATTAATGAGTGTTTAGTATTAATCCGCAAAAAGCGCAGTAGAAAGGTATCTGTCACCTGTATCGGGCAGCAGAACAACAATGTTCTTTCCCTCATTTTCGGGACGCTTTGCCAGCTCGATAGCAGCCCACGCAGCCGCACCCGAAGAAATTCCCACAAGCACGCCCTCGCTTCTTCCGATAAGCTTGCCCGTGCTGAATGCGTCCTCATTGGTTACGGGAATGACTTCGTCGTAGACCTTGGTGTTCAGCACCTCGGGAACGAAGCCTGCGCCTATTCCCTGAATTTTATGGGGTCCCGCAACGCCCGTCGAAAGCACTGCCGAGGAAGCGGGCTCAACGGCAACTATCTTCACATCGGGCTTCTTGGATTTCAGAAATTCGCCGATACCCGTAACGGTTCCGCCCGTGCCGACGCCCGCAACGAAAATATCCACATTTCCGTCGGTGTCCTCGAAAATTTCGGGACCCGTAGTTTCAAAATGTGCCTTGGGATTTGAAGGATTTGTAAACTGGGACGGGATAAAGCTGTCGGGGATCTCCGCCGCAAGCTCCTCAGCCTTTGCGATTGCGCCCTTCATGCCCTTTGCGCCCTCGGAAAGCACCAGCTCTGCGCCGTAAGCCTTCATAAGCTGTCTGCGCTCGATGGACATTGTTTCAGGCATTACAATGATTATTCTGTACCCTCTTGCCGCCGCAACAGCCGCCAGACCGATACCCGTATTTCCCGAAGTAGGCTCGATAATAACGGAAGTGGGCTTCAGCTTTCCGCTCTTTTCCGCATCGTCGATCATTGCCTTTGCAATTCTGTCCTTAACAGAACCTGCGGGATTGAAATACTCCAGCTTTGCCAGCAGCTTTGCCTTCAAGCCAAGTGCCTTTTCGATATTGGACAGTTCCAGCAGCGGAGTTTTGCCGATAAGCTGATCGGCAGATGTATAAATTTTTGACATAACGATCTCTCCTTCTGAATATATTTGCATATCTATCAAGTAGGTTGATATTATAATAGCACATTTTTCCTACCTTGTCAATAGGTTTTTAGGTTTTTCTCAAAATTTTTTCGGAAACGGAAATGCCGCATATCTCCCAAGCCGTAAAATCGGGAAATATGCGGCAAAAATGTCATTCGCCGTCACTTTTCTTCTTTCTTCCAAAAACCGCAAGGCACACCGCAGCTATGGCAGCAGCCGAAACCGCCAGTATCACAGCGGGAAGATAAGCGGAATTCTTATCCTCGGTCGGAGGATTTTCCGAATTATCGTCCGTAACAGCTTCTTCCGATACGGGAGCGGGCTTTTCGGGAGAAAGTGTTACTATCTCCGTCTGAGCCAATACATCGGCAAGCTTTTCGGGAGCGGGATTTGTGGGGTCGTCCAGATATAGCCACACATCACGCTCACCCATCATATAGCCAATATACCCCCAGCTGCCGTACTCGTCGGTATACACCCTGTCAAAATAATTCTCAATGTCCTCGGGATAATAATTCGCCGCTGTGCAGTCGTATGAACCGGGGTATTTCCAGAAGTAAATGTCCTTGCCTTCAAGAGAAACGTCCGCCATCTCGCCGTTATATGATGTAAATTCGCCCTCGTGATCCTTGAGAAACTCCGTGCTGTCGTAAACCAGCGACATACCGTCAAGGCATATCCAAGCGTCATAATAAGTTTCATCGGTCATGTACCCAAACGAACCCCAGCGCACGCCGTCATCATCGGTCAAAGCAAGGTCGACATACTGCGGAGTACCTGCTTCAACCACACCTATAATATTCTTATTCGGTTCATCGTAAATATTCACATCAACATCGGAAACGAACTGCCTTGCGTTGTAGAAATGCTCGGCATCCTCCTGATGTTTCTGATAAAAGTCGCTCTCATACGGTTCCCAGATAACATCTGCAGATGCGTTCAAAGTCATTGCAGCAGCCAAAGCAGCTGCGGAAATTGCCGAGATGAGTTTCTTGAATTTCATAATATTTCCTCCTAAATGAGATAATTTATTAACATTCCCGAAAAGAACGAAAAGCCGTTCAATCCGACAGACAACAGCAGCGGACGTTTGATACTTTCGGCAAATTTATGATAAATCAGCCATTCGGTGACAATTGCCCATATTTCGAGAAACGTCTTTATAAGCGGTTCGGGAAGCTCCGTTGTCCCCGATAATATGTAGAAAGCTGCCGTAACTATGGGATTTGTCAGTATATTAACAATAATTGTCAGCAGCAGGTCACGCCCCCGAAGTCCTAAAACAACCGCAGCCAAAAGCTCCAGAATTATTGTCAGCAAAAGAGAGATGACCATAGGAAATATCAGTTCCGACCAGACCGCCCCCTTTTAGCAAGACATAGTGCAGCAAACAGTAAATCAAGTGACGCAAGGCATAATAAGCAAAGCGCCAAAGGGCTCAGAGATAACGAATTTTCCGCATAAACAGGGATAAATCCGCAGAACAGCCCAAAGGTCATAAGCCCGAAGGAAAAGCCCTTGCAGCCGCCGCAGATGTCCGCTGCTTTTCGTAGTGTAATGGGCATAGTCATATTAAATGTCAGTATTGCAAGCGCACCGCAGACAATATTATCTCCGAAAATGCAGAGCAAAGCCGCCGCTCCCAGAGATACCGCCGAAGCCACTACGCTGCCCATTTTATCCGAGGCAAATCCCCCGAAAAATTTTCCAAATGCCGCACATGAAACCGCAAGCAGCGCACCAAAGCCTGTTTTCCAGCTAAAGCCCATGCCGAAGCCCGCAAAGCTTCTCAGCAGAACAACCAAAAACAGCAATGCCAGCGCACCCCAAGCAAAAACGCTTTTTTCGGGCAGAGAAAACTCCGCATTTTCCGAACGGAGATCTCCGAAAAGCCGTTTTCTCAGCAGAACTATCCCCACCGCCGACAGGCAAAGCACGGACAGCACAGGCAACTTCACCGCAGCCCCGCTTTTTGCGCAGAGCGTCCCGAGGAACAGTCCCACCGCCCCAGATGACACGAAAACGCCCGAAGGAGCAGCCTTTTCCGAGCCGTTCAGCACATCAATTCCGCCGCCCAGATGAAAGACCGCATTCCCCAGACCGCACACCACCGCCGCAGCCATGGGAACACTTCCGAGCAGATACGCAGCCCCCGTCAACAGACAGCCAACCGCCGCAGCAAGAGCGTTCCGTCCCAATTTATCGAAAATTATCCCGAGAGGGAGCTGCAGGGCAAATGCACAGAAATTATATGTAAGCATCAGCAAAGCCTCATCGGAAAAGCTGCCGTTTATGCGAAAAATCAGATTGGCGCAGGCAAAGTCCACGGCAAAATGCGCAAAGGTGTACAGCAAAAGTGAAATATTTTCCCGTTTCATCGCCTCATCTCCCCTAGTGGTTTCCTTAATAATACCATTTCTGATGGAAAATTTTTTCGATTTCCTTGATAATTTACAGAATGTTTACAATTGTATCTGAAAAACTTCCCCCGAAACAAAAAATTTTTACCTTATCTTCTAATGTTAAGAAAATATGGTTTTTTTATGGGAGCGAATGTGTTATAATAATTGTGTATGATTAAATTTTATGATAAAAAGGAAAGTTGGGATAAGAAATGACCGGCATCGATCTAGTGAAAATTTTCATCGGAATGTTCGGCGGAATCGCTCTCTTCATCTACGGAATGTCCATGCTTGGCAGCAGCCTTGAAAAGCTGTCCAGCGGCAGAATGGAAAAAATTCTTGAAAGCCTCACAAACAACATCTTCAAAAGCGTACTTTTAGGCGCATTTGTTACGGCAGCGGTGCAAAGCTCGGGTGCCACAACGGTTATTGTGGTAGGTCTGGTAAATGCGGGAATACTGAAGCTTTCCTCGGCTGTCGGCGTTATTATGGGCGCAAATATCGGTACGACCATTACAGGTCAGATACTGCGTCTGGGCGATCTGGAAAACAATGCAGGCGTCGGTTCCCTGCTTGACCTGCTCAGCCCCTCCACACTTGCGCCGTTTATCTCAATAATCGGTATCGTCATCTTCATGGTATCCCGCAGCGACAACGGAAAGACTACCGGCGAGATACTCCTAGGCGTGGGCATTCTGTTCACGGGAATGCTTTCCATGACCGAATCGGTGTCCCCTCTTGCGGAGCTTTCTGCGTTCAGAACGCTGTTTGCGTCCCTCTCAAACCCCATACTCGGCGTAATTGTGGGCGCAGTCGTTACGGCAATACTGCAAAGCTCCTCCGCTTCTGTCGGAATTTTGCAGGCGATCTCCACCACAGGCGTCCTGACCTTCTCCTCAGCATTTCCCATAATTATGGGACAGAATATCGGTACCTGCGTAGTTCCCATTATCTCCTCCATAGGCGCAAACAAGAACGCCAAGAGGACTGCTATGGTCCACCTTTACTTTAACATTATCGGAACTATCCTGTTTCTGGTGGTGGTTTACACCATTCAGGGGCTTATCGGCTTTACCTTCTGGGACGACACCATTGACATGGGCGGCATCGCAAACTTCCACACTCTTTTCAACATCGTGGTAACAGCGGTGTTTATCCCCTTCCACCGTGTACTTGAATTTCTCGCCTGCAAGACCATCAAGGACGGCGATACCTCCGACGACGACATTTCCGGCGAAGAAGCGGGCATTCAGTTCCTTGATGACCGTCTGCTGAAATCTCCTTCGCTGGCTATCCAGCAGGCAATGAAAACAGTTATCACCATGGGCGGCATGGCAAAGCAGAATTTCGTGAAAATGCGCACCCTGTTCACCGACTTTGACCAGAAGACCGTTGACAATATCCACTCCCGTGAGGACATTATCGATACCGCCGAGGACAAGCTGAACGCCTATCTTATCAAGCTGACAGACTGCGAACTGACCGAGTACGAAAGCCGTATGGTAACCGCTCTCCTGCACCTGCTTTCCGAGTTCGAGCGTATTGGCGACTATGCCATAAATCTCGTGGAAAGCGCACAGGAGATGAATGCAAAGGGTCTGAAATTCTCCGAAAAGGCTCTTGCGGAATTTACCGTTATCTCAGATGCAGTCGAGGAGATAATCAC
>JAEDOB010000173.1 GCA_016302225.1 Oscillospiraceae bacterium
CGAAGCAAAGCTCAAACGTGCTTTGAACCGTATCAATGTTTCTTCTATGAAATAAAAAAATCCCCTGCCGTTTTGGCGGGGGATTTTTTTAATGTGGAGAGTGGAGTGTTGAAAGTGGAATTATTATAGCAGTACATAAAAATATCCTAACACACTTGTAGGAAACGGGTTTCCCGTCCCGCAGTTACCAAAAGAACTCTTGAAATCTGCGGGCGGGGAAACCAAAGCTATGCTTTTGCCCCTACAATAACGTTATTTTTGTGGATTGCTATAGTATGGGTGTTCCCCCCGCCTTCGGCGGGGGGAACACCCATTGATCGGTATTTTCCTAAAGAAGTTTGGTAGATTTACAGAAAAATTTCACTTTTCACATTATACACTACGGCTTATTTACCTTTTCTGAAACCCTCTTAATGACCGCAGCGTTTTCCTCATTGATTATTTTGCAGTCGATACGGGAATAGAAATTTTCGGGAGTGTCCCAGATAACGGGAACAAAACCGCAGTCGGTAAGCTTGTTCAGCACGTATTCCAGACATTCGGAGGACTTTTTCAGCTCCGCATTTCCCGCAAAATTCAGCGGAGGATAGCCCGCCGACGTTTCCCCTAAAAATACGGGGATACCCTTATCGGTGAACGCCCTTGTCAGCTTTGAGCACTGGTCGTCTATGTACGCCTTCCAGTCGCTGCCGCCGATCTGATTTGTCCAGTACATCATATTGTCAACGTAATGGACGGAAACCATCAGCCTGTCGGGAACGGTGTCCTCGGGCATTTTGAAGGCGTCTGCGGTGGTGTTGTCGATGTTTGTCCAGTAGCCCGAAACGATAAGAACACGCTCTCCGTTTCTGCCGCCCGTCTTTCTTACCGCACTGACAAACGCCTGATTGAGCCTGTTGGTCATTTCGTATGCCTCGGGTTTGAGAAGCTCCCTCAGCTCGCCCTTGTCATTGAATTGATTTCCGCCGAGATATTCGTTATAGCCCTCGAAAACCAGCGTGTCGGGGTAATCCTTGAAATATTCGGCGATCTGCGTCCAGAGATGGTCGAAGATAACTTCACATTCATCGACAGTATGCCGCCTGATAATAAATTCGTCGAAATGGTGAATGTTCACCACAGCATAAAGGCCGTCGTTCATGCAGTAATCAACGATCTCCTTGACCCTTCCCAAATAGGCGGGGTCAATGTCCCATTTTCCGTCGTTTTTCATCATATTTCCCCAGAAAACGGGAATTCTAACGGTGTTGAAGCCCGCCGCCTTTATGCCGTCAACAGCAGCCTGAGTGGTCTTGACTGCGCCCCAGCAGGTTTCGTAATCCGTCGGGGTGTTGCTGCCTTGGACGGGTATCCATTCGTAGGTGATCTTTTCGCAGTTTGATGCGTTATATGCCTCCATGGTGTTTCCGAGATTAAGCCCCAGACCCATATTTTTGGCGACCTCGGCTGCGGTCAGGGACGGTTTGTTTTCGCCGACGGCTTTTTCCGACGAACAGCCCGCTGCGGAAACTGCCATAGTTACCGCCATTATCAGTGACATAAGCTTGTTTAATATCATTTTTGTAACCTCCGTTGCTGTAATAAACCTTGTATTTACCATTATACAGCACTTTTGAGATTTTGTAAAGTAACAAATTATGCTTACAGCTGTACAAATATGCTTTTTGCCTTATACTAATCTCCAATGAAGGTGTAGACAAAAAATCTGCACAAAACCTATAAACACTAACTTTTTCACAGATTTTTTGTCCACTTTCTAATCAGAGATTAGTATTAGTGACGTATCCGGGTTGTTCCCCCGCCTTCGGCGGGGGAACAACCATTAATCAGTATTTTCAAAATCCTATTGACAAACCAAAATTCAAGTGATATAATTGTATACATATAGATTATACAATTTATACTTGCAAAGCCGTCCGGAAGGCTTGCGGGTATTTTAAGCTTTGGAGTGTACACTAAAATGAATATTAACATCAGCAACGCAAACGGCGAAGCGATCTATTTGCAGATCGTCAACCAAATCAAGGCGCTGATACTGGAGGGCAAGCTGAAAGAGGGGGAAATGCTCCCGTCTATGCGAAATCTTGCTGTTGAGCTCCATATCAGCTTTATGACCACCAAGCGTGCTTACGAGGAGCTGGAGCGTGACGGCTTTATCGAGTCCTTTACGGGAAAAGGCTCATTCGTAAAGGCACAGAATTTAGAGCTGCTGCGTGAAGAACAGCTAAAGCAGATCGAAGCCCTGCTTACAGAGGCAAGCGATAAAGCGCAAAAGGCAGGTATCACTATGCAGGAGCTTCACGAATTACTCGACCTTATTAACGGAGGAGAATGACCATGACGGCATATGAAAACGCAATCGAGATCTCGGGCGTTACCAAAAAATACAGCGGCTTTACGCTGGACAACATCAGCTTCAATGTACCGAAAGGCTCAATTATGGGATTTATCGGTCAGAACGGCGCAGGCAAGACCACAACTATCCGCAGCCTGCTGAACATCATCAGCATTGACAAGGGCGAAATAAGGCTTCTCGGTATGGACCATCTTAAAAATGAGCAGGAGATCAAGGAGCGAATTTCCGTCGTTTTCGATGAACTGCCCTTCCACGATGTTTTCAGCCCAAAGGATATGGCACGTATTTTTGAGGGAATTTATCCGCAGTGGGACAATGCTGTTTATGCTCAGTATCTGGAGCGTTTCGGACTTCCTGCGAAAAAGAAGATCGGCGAGTTTTCAAAGGGCATGAAAATGAAGCTGCAAATAGCCTGCGCCCTTTCTCACAATGCCGAGCTGCTTGTAATGGACGAGGCAACTACCGGTCTTGACCCCGTTGTACGTGATGAGATTTTGCACATTTTTATGGAGTATCTTCAGGACGGCGAGCGGTCTATCCTTATGTCCTCCCACATTACCTCCGACCTTGAAAAGATAGCAGACAGCGTTACCTTTATCGACAAGGGCAGGCTGCTCATTTCGGGATATAAGGACGATATTATCGAATCCCACGGTATTCTTAAATGCGACAGATCGGAGCTTGGAAGCATTGACACGGAGGATATTGTAAGCGTCCGTATGAATTCCTTCGGCGCAGAGGTCATGCTGCGGGACAGACAGTCGGCATCCTACAAATACAGCGGCGCTATCATTGACCCCGCAAGCCTTGACGACATTATGCTTTACTATGTTCACAAGGACGAAAGGGAGTGGACATCATGACAAAGCTCCGTTCACTGATCTTCCGTGAAATTAAAATGTGCCAAAAGCTGTACATAATAAGATTTGCGGTCTTATTTGCATTTGCCGCCTTTGTTATCGGGGGAACATTTTTATTTACAAATCTTGAGGGACTGCCCGAAAATATATCAAAGTCATTTACCCAAATGTTTTCCATGCTTATCATGCTCTATTCAACGTTGATCTTTGCAGATGACAACACCTTCAAAAGCGACCTGAACAGCGGCTGGGAAAGCTATTCCTATGTTCTGCCCATAACGCCTTCCGAGCGTGCGGCAGTAAAGCTTATACGTTTTATCGGTACACTCTGCATTTCTGTACCCATTGGTATGGCTTGCGTTTTCATTATCAATAAGATCGCAGGCACACAATTTCAAATCGGATATGTAAGCTTGCAATTTATTTTTCTGGACCTGCTGCTGTTTCCAAAAATTATTATGGACCTTTTTGTGCTTCGTGCAAAAAATACCGATGAATACAATAAAATGCAGGATAAGGGCGGTTTGGTCTGCTTAGCGTCCGTAATTTGCATTGCCTTAATTATAATAAAATGCGTCGGTCTTGATATTGCTGCCATCTTTAATTCGAACAGTAATGAGCCGTTTTCCCTAGACATTATATCAAGGCTGACAGGCAAAATGCTGCTGTGGCTTATACCGCTTACTCTTGTTCTTTTCGCCTTACATTTTGCCGTTATTTATCATCACTCACAGTACGCTTATGCGGACGGCACAAAGATCAAAAAGGCGAATGTCAAGGCAGAAAAGGCAATAGACCTTGCCGCACCCCACTGCGAGCCTGTGGGCTTTCTTTACAAGGAGATAAGGCAGAACAGGAAAAGTATCATTACCGTAATACTTCTCCCGTTTCTGATACTGATATTTCTAACCTGCTGTCTTGCTATTGTTTCGCTGAACGAGGACTACGGCGGTGATGGCTGGATAGTTAAAACGTTGACCTCCGACATATTCCGAATTGTGGCAATGGCTATCGGATTTTTCAGTGTAAGCGGCTTGCTGCTCAGCGTTTTTCACGGCGATGACAAAAAGCTTTGGGCGTATTTTATAGCTTCTGCGCCAAATGGTGTAAAAAGGTTTTTGTACACAAAATATGTGCTGTCCTTTGCCATGTGCGGACTGTATTTCGTTTCAAGCTATGTTGCCGAAACCTTTGTTGCTACGCTCAGCTGGTTTGCCCTCGGAAAAGAAATAATGAGCCTTGCAAGTATATTTGCCATGATCTTTTTTGCGCTTATTTTACAGAATTCCTTTTCCATTCCCATGATGCTTCGTTTCGGTGAAAAGAAGGGCAGTATCATAAATCTTATTATAATACTTTGTCTTGCCGTTGCGGCAATATTGGTATTTTCATTAATTCCTGTGACAATTCAGGATAAGGTACTGGCATGGCTGTCCGCCTTTATGACAGGCGACCATGGCGACGTTACGGCACTTCTCCTCGGATTATTCCCCGCCTTTTCCGTGGGAGCATATATTTTGTCCTATAAGGTGTCCTGCAAGATCTTCATGAAGGGAGTGAACGAGTATGACAAATAAAAAGCTTGAAGCAAAACGGCTCATTATCTTTCTTCTGCTGGCATTCGGCATTTCGTGGGTACCTGCAATTATAATGAACTGCACTGTCGGCTATCACGAATGGTTTGAAACCTACAAAATGCCTTTTTTTGCCCTTATTGTCCTCTTCGGACCCGCTCTTGCCAACGTCATTACCCGCAAGCTCACCCATGAGGGCTGGCATGACAGTATGCTGCACCTGAATTTAAAGGG
>JAEDOB010000174.1 GCA_016302225.1 Oscillospiraceae bacterium
GAGCTTGACGACGAGTGACGAAATTATAGCTGCCGTATCTGTCTATAGGTTGGTGAGGAATTAGTATTATGGAAAATGTCCTCCTTTCTCGATGCTATACGCAAGGATTTATTTGAGTTTTTCTGAAACAAAGCTTTCAATAAGCTCCGCCGCTGTGATGTAATCAAAATCGTCAACAAGCTGCTGCACCTTTGAGAGCATTTCTCCTGCCCGTTCGGAAAGTCCGTCGGCAGTGGTGCAGCCTCTCATCTTCTCTATGCAGTCAATTGCTTCCGTCATTTCGTAGTTGTTCACATTTTCAAGGAGCCTGCCCAGCATGGCAGTATATTCTTCTGCGGTTACTTCCTCAAGCACCGTCCTTTCTTTACGGTATATCATCTTCTCCGCAGCGTCAAGAACCGTTTCAAGCAGCTCTGTAAACCTGTCGAAGGATTCCGCAACAGCTTCCGCATCTTCCGCCTTTGCAGCAAATTCATGTACCTCAGCAAGCTCGGAAAGCCCCCGGGCGCCTATGTTGAGGGATGTGCTTTTCAAAGTGTGTGCAATTACCGCATAATTCTTCCAGTCTGCCTTATCAAAGTATTCCTTGAGCTGCCTGCGGTACTTTTTTCCCTCTTCGCAGTAGCTTTCAATTATCTCGCTGTAAAGCCCCTCATCATTGCCGCAGTACTTCATTCCCACCCTACGATCAATGTACGGATCATACTCATTGGGAGCAGTTTCATTCAAGGCAGTCTCCGCATTCGCAGGAGCATCGGGAACAGGCTCGCCCTCGCAAACCATGCTTTCGGGAATATATGTAAGCAATACCCGCTCCAAAGCAGCTATATCCACAGGCTTGCTGAGATAATCGTCAAAGCCCTCGTCAATGTATCTCTGCTTTGCTCCTGCCACCGCATTTGCCGTAAGCACCACTATCGAGCTTTCCCTGTTGGGATTATCCTCATCGCCTCGTATCGCGTGCATTGTTTCTATACCGTCGGGCGAAGGCATCATATGGTCCATAATAATAAGGTCGTACTTGTTTTTTCTGCAAAGCTCCATACATTCATTACCGCCAGTTGCAATATCGGGAGCAATGCCGTATCTTTTCAGCAGACCGCCGAGAACGCTTAAATTCATGCGGTTGTCGTCCACCGCAAGGATACGCGCATCGGGAATTGTAAAGCACCTTGCTGCTGTATCGTGCTTAATGCGGGAGTCACAGCTGAACGATTCTATAATGCTGTTTCCGGATATCTTCTGGGGAAGCTTTACCGTAAATACAGACCCCGAGCCTACAATGCTCTTTACCGTAACAGTACCGTTCATCATTTCCACCAGAGCCTTTGTGATCGATAGTCCAAGACCCGTACCTCCAACGGTGCGGTTCTTGTTGTGTCTTAGTCTGTCAAAGCTGTCGAAAAGCTTTTCCTTATCCTCCTCAGATATGCCCGAGCCTGTATCGGAAAGGGTTATGATAAGGCTAAAATCACTGCCGGCATTGATTTCGCCGCCGGCAAAAAATGTTATCTGCCCGTTATCCGTAAACTTTACTGCGTTGGATATGAGATTGTCAATTATCTGCTTTACTCTGTGGGAATCGCCCTCCAGCTGTGCCGGAAGATTGTCGTCGACAACGATAACCGTCTCGATTCCCTTTTTGCCTGCCGCATAATTAAGGGCAGCTATCTCCTCATTCAAAAGTCTGTCAAGGTCATAGCTCTCGCTGACAAGCTCCAGCTTGCCCGACTCTATTGCGGAAAAATCCAGTACATCGTTTATCAGCGTCAAAAGGCTGTTGCTTGCTGTCTTTATATTTTCGGAGCATTCCGTTATCCTGTCCCCCGGGTTATCCTGCAAAATTATCTCGTTCATACCGAGAATAGTATTTACAGGTGTTCTGAACTCATGGGACATATTTGCAAGGAACTCGCTTTTTGCCTGATATTTAAGAAGGGCTATCTCGTTTTCGTGCTTTATCATCATGCTTGTTGTAACGATGACCCACACTATTGCAGAGCCTATCCAAACTATTGCTATAATAAGATATGACCTATACCTGTCGTTTTCCCAAGCATGAGCTTCCTTTACGAGGCAGTAGCATTTTTCCTGCAAAACAGCAGATTCGTCATCGCTCATTATCTGTATGCAGACGGTGTATGTGCCGTGTTCAAGATTGGAGATCTGAATTGATTCAAGCTCCCTGTGAGTAATAACGGGAGGATTGTCGTTAAGCTCCTTGATAAAAAATCTGAGCTTGACATTTGACGCAAGGTAGTTTCTCACGGAAGCTTCAAGAGTAATAAGCTTGGTATCCGCAGGAATAACAATAACATCATCTTTTATTTCCGCCTTGTTTTTATCGCAGCTTACCGCCGAAAGTCCGAATTTATATTCAGATTCATTACGTTTTTGGTAATCGGGCTTGAAATAATTTACGCCTCGGTTAGTGCCGAAATATAACATTCCGTCTTCGTCGAGGTAATTCCACGAGTTTGCTACAAGACCGTCGGAAAGACCGTCGTAGTAATTATACAGCTTGTAGCTTATATCGTTTCCGCTCAAAAGCTCTTCAATATCGGTAATGTAAATTCCTGCGCTTGAAATCACACAAAGCTTTTCGTCCATTACGACTGCGTCATAGTTGTTGTAGTAAGGAAACTTTTTCAGCGAAGTTACTGTGCCGTCCTTCATATAGCCGAGGGAGTTGCTCATAACAAGGAAAAAACCGCCGCCGTAAGGGGTCATTTTCATAACGATCTGTGAGGGCATACCCTCCGTCTCGCCGATATGGCCAATGATCCTGCCGTCCCTGATAATGTATATTCCTGCGCCGTCGCTTCCTGCGTAGAGATTGCCGCCGCTGTCCGTGGCAAGGCAGAGTATCTGCGAATTTTCAAGACCGTCAGCCTGTCTTATCGTTCCCGTGACCGTATCGTCCTTGATAAAGTTCAGACCGCTGTTCGTGCCTGCTGCGACCGTTCCGTCAGGAAGCTCGATAATGCATCTGAATCTGTCGGAGGTCGTCCCGTTTTCTTTTTCGGTAAACGTCTTTATCGTTCCGTCAGCTTCATACCTCACAAGACCATAATCGCTGTATGTGCATATCCACAAACGGTTTTGAGAATCCGCTTTGACGCAGCGAATTCTTGCGCCCTCAAGCATTTCCGTAAGGGCGTTTGATTTTGTCGCCCTGCTTTTTTTATCGATTATCACAAGACCGCTGTCTGTTCCGCAGTAAAAATCTCCGTTATAAAGGCAGACAGAGTTTGTAACTGTACTTGCTGCACCCGATTCCTCGAAAAGATCACCGAAGGTATTATCCGAAAGCTTCATTATACCGTATCGGGAGGAAGCAAACCAGATATTGCCCTGATAATCCTCCAACACGCTTTCTATGCCGCTGTCAAATCCATCGTAGAAAAGCTCCTTCATAGTGCCGTTTTGCAGATAGCCGATACCGTTGCCGCAGCAAAGCCACAGCCTGCCCCGGCTGTCGATTTTCATGCATTGAACGCCGGAAAGGGCCTCCAAAATTCTTTTTTCGGTAATTGTCACACCGCTTTGCGAAACGCTGAGCTTTTCTATGTATGATGAGGAAGTTCCTGCCATGATCCCGTCGGATACCGATCCCACGCAGGTATAATACACGCCCTCGGTCTCTGAGGTGTACTCGGTAACAACGCTGTCGTTTTCGATAACAAAAAGCTTGCCCGAATTATTAACGCACACCAGCTTGCCGCCATAATAAACCATTGAGATGATGTATGTAACGTCTGCGTCAATGACGCTTACGCTGTTGTCTGAAAGTACCTTGCAGATACGGTCGGTCGTGCCGATATAAACTGTTCCGTCATCGGCTTCTGCAAAGCAGCGCACCGAGTTTGCGGCAAGACCGCTTTTTATGTTGTAAAACGAAAAGCTTCCGTTTTCGTAAAGCGCCACGCCGCTGTCGTTAGTGCCGATCCACAAGCGTCCCCTGCTGTCGGTAAACATAGCCGTAACGCTTGTTATACCGCCTTCTGTTATGAACTCAAAGCTTTTGCCGTTAAAGCGGGTAAGACCTGCGTATCCGCCTATCCAGATGTAGCCGTCCTCCGTCTGGGCAATTTCGTTTGCTTCCGAGGAGCAAAGCCCGTTTTTGTTGTTGTATACGGTGCTGATGTATTTATCGCTGTTGCTTTCTGCCGAAACATCAAAGGGACAAATGAAAAGCGTTCCGCCTGCAATTGCCAGCGCCAACACTGCGGCGGATACCTTTGAAGCACGCATTTTTTTACCGCAGGTGATCTTGACCATAATCTTTATTGCCGCATAAGCAATGGCAGCTGTGACCATTTTATCAATTATGTCCACAATAAGCTCATCGCCTATCGAGCAAATTACCCGTGGCATACCGTACCACTCAAGCATACTGAAAAAAATGTCTCCCCACTCATTTCCACTTTTTCCCTCGGAAAATATCATGTTTATGGGAACGGAAACAATAATGGATATAACACCTGTCCAGAAGCCCACAAGCATAGCCTTTGTGAAGCTTTCAAATTTTCGCTTTTTCATACACAACGCAAGGAAAATGCCTATTGCCGAACTTGACAGCATATAGGGCAGCGCCTCAATTTTAAATATACCGTAAATCAGATTGTTGCACACCCCTGCAATAACAGCTCCGCCTATACCGAAAAAGTAAGCGGCGGCAAAAGTGCCTATCGTATCCAGCCACAACGGCAGCACAAGTGACTCGGCAAGGAATTTTCCGCCAAAATTGAGCGCGATACATATTACCATTATAAGAAATCTTTTTCCGAAGGAAAGGTTACGGCTGTTCATATTTCAACATCTCCCGCTGCTTCATTATTACTCGGTTATATGCTCATCAAAATGTTTTTTCACTTATCCACTCTACCATTTTAGCACACACTCAAATAAAATTCAACATAAAATGCAAAAAAGTTGCCTATTTACACCATTTTTTTGGTTTTTCATAACCAAAAACAGCCCCCGTTTCCGAACACGGGGGCTGTCCAA
>JAEDOB010000008.1 GCA_016302225.1 Oscillospiraceae bacterium
ATATTATCAAAAAATTATATGAATTAAAGGATTTTGATAAGCTTGTTGATTTGAAACAAGCTTCCATATCCAAAAGAGTAAACAACGTAAGCACAGCAATTACCGAGGACCTCTTGGACACTTCCATAAACGAGGGTTACTTCTCATTTTTGATAGATGAAGGGAGAATTTTTGTTACATTCGGTAAAAGAGATCCCGATATAAATCCCTATAATCATTATAAATATTATTATTACATTGAAAGCCGCCATTTAACGGGAATCGGAAGGGATCTCTGGGTTGCTGCTGCAAGTGCGTTGGCGTCCATTACAAACGGGATAGTCAGCTCGGCTGACGGTGCTTGGGACGATGACTGCGAATACTCCGGCGACGAGTTATGGAACGAATACTTAAATTGTCAGAGGCAAAAGGACATTGATGAATACTCCTAACAGGCTTTGTCTAATATAAATACCGCAGGCGTTTCTTTGAAAAAACCAAAGCTCCGCCTGCGGTTCTTAATCGTCAATGTCGCTTCTTCTGATACCGAAAATGATTTTCAGCAGTCCCGATAGTATTTTGGGGCTTTTTACCACAACAATTTTCATATAACCAACTCCAATCATTCATTTTGTATATCATATGCAAATGAATGATTTTTGTTCATATCCTGTCACTTTTGGTTCGGATAATGAGGAGCTTTCCTTTTTTCAACTCAATTGTGCATTTTTCGGAAAGAAATTCGTTGCTGATACCCAGCGGAAATCCCGCAGACAGCACCCCATTCTCCAACGGATATTTCAAGTCCTTGAGATATACTCCTTCACAGATTTCAGTCAACGAAAAAACAGAAATGTAATGGTAATCCTCTTTGAAATAGACAGTAATTCCGGGCAGCTGAACGGCAACCGCTTCACTATCGCTTAATAGAAGCCCCTTGCCGCCGTTGTCTGCAATGTAGTTAAGTGTCTGAATGTTTGCAATGGTGTGGTCAAGCCGTCCGCCTATTCCGCCGAGGATAACAAAATCCTTGCAGCCCAGACGAAATCCAGTTTTTACGGCTATCATCATATCCGTATCGTCCTTTTCGGGAGGATAACATTCGACCTTACCGCAGCAATCCTTGACGCTTATGGTATCAAAATCGCCGACAGCGAGTTTCGGCTGCACTCCTAAGCTTTCAGCCAGCTTAACCCCTCCATCGGCGCATATTACCATATCATTGTCGGAAAGCGAAAAATCGAAAGTACTGTTGCACGGACAACCGCCGAAAATAAAACAACGCTTGCTCATTGCTTGCTGACTTCCCAATCCTTGATATTTTTTGCTTCTTCGTACATTTCACAGTAGCTTTTGTAACGTGAAAGTGAGATCTCCCCTCTGTCCACCGCCTCACGCACGGCACAGCGTTTCTCGGAAATGTGGGCACAATCGGGGAAAGCACATTTGGTCAGATACGGCTGAAACTCTGCAAAGCAAAGCTCCAGCTTGTCCTTGTGGATAATATCGTACCGATTTGTATCAAAGGTAGAAAATCCCGGTGTATCTGCGATGTAAGCACCGTTTTTCAGCTTATACAGCTCGGTATGACGTGTAGTGTGACGCCCTCTGCCAAGCTTTTCGCTTATCTCACCTGTGCGCAGCTCCAGACTGTCATCAAGGTGATTGAGAAGGGTGGACTTCCCTACGCCTGTGTTACCTGTAAAGGCACAGATCTTACCCTTTATCATATCCAAAAGCTGCAGATAACTGTTTTCATCGGAATAATCGACCTCAATTATCTTTATGCCCGCCTTTGAATAGATGTCCGCAATTTCGCTGTTTGCTTCAAGGTCAAGCTTTGTTACAACAATAATATTTTCTATATCTTTATAGGCTGATATAGCAATAAACTTGTCTATCAAAGTGTAATTTGGCTTGGGCGAACAGCTGGAAACCACAAAGATAAGTATATCCAGATTTGCAAGCGGCGGACGGATAATATAGTTTTTCCTTTCAAGAATATCCGAAATGACCGCCTTTTCACCGTTTACATCGTCCAGCGTTACCCTGTCACCGACAGCAGGAGAGATATTCCTTTTTCGGAATATCCCCCTTGCCTTGCATTCAAAAATGCCTTTGGGTGTTTCTGTCAGGTAAAGTCCGCCGATAGACTTTGTTACGAGTCCCGTAAGCTTTTCAGAACTCATACTGCGTCACCAGCCATACTGTACATCATCACCGGGTAATGTTTCCTCAAAGTGGAAAGGATCCGATGTGTCTTTTGTTTGTTCGCCGATGTCGGGATAGTCCTCAGATGGGGCAACCGTAGTAGGGACATCTTCTCCGTAAGGGGGAATATACACATTGTCTGTATTTGCCGTAGTTTCGGCAGGCTTGGGAGCAAAGAGATTTCTCAGCTTCTCATCGTCCTGATTGATCAGAGTAACCACAGCACCCTCTTCACCTGCGAAATTTATCGAATACTCTGCAAAGGAATCACTTACGCCATCGGAATTAGTTGCTTCAATAAATATCTTCTGAGTTTCACTGCCTCTTACCTTGATCTTAACGGTAGAAACGTAAGCAATATTGTCAACTGCGGCATCTCCGCATACATTTCCGTTGATATATGCCTTGAACGAAGCCTTGCCTTTAAGACCGGAAGGTATATTGATGGTGATCTCAGCCTCAGCCTCGGGAGGAACACCTGTACTAACGGTAATAACAAACTCCTGATTAGGCGGGATAACATTCTGATTGCCCTCTGCATCTGTTTTGGGAATACTCTGTGAAAGCACCTCATTTTCGGGAGCGGAGGAATCAATGGTTTCGATCTTGACGTTAAGAATATTGTGCTCGTCAAGGAGCTTTCTCGCATCATCAAGCTTCATGCCGACAACATTGGGAACGATAGAATTTGTCTGCTCGGGTCCCTTGCTGACATACATCTTGACTTCCGTGCCTTCCTTTACCATAGAACCTATCTCAGGCTCGGTACGGATAACGGTGTTTTCCTGCTGGTCATCAACAACAACTACGGGAATTACCTTCAGCTTCAGACGTTCAAGCATAGTCTGAGCGGTGTCCGCTTCGACCTCCTTGACCATAGGTATCTGAACCTGCTTGGGACCCTTGCTGAGCTTAACTATAACAGTAGTCTTGCCTACAATGAAATCGCGTCCCTCCTCGGGAGCCTGTGAAATGATCGTGCCCGCAGGTGCGTCATTGTACTCTTCGACCTCAACATTCATTGTGAAGTAGTCCTTGAAGCTTTCGTTGACGGTTTCATAGCTGTATCCTACAATTTTAGGCATCTGCTGGATAACATTATCCGTCTTGCCAATTCTTCCGAAAAGAATTACCGCAATGAAAACAACAACAACTATCAGCACTCCTGCCGCAACTGCTGTAAGCGCAACAATAAATACGGAAGCGCCGCTGCTTTCCTCTTCCTCTTCTTCCTCCTCAGGTTCAGCGGGAACGGGAACAGGCTTTGGTGTTGCTTTTTTCGGCAGATATTCCTTAACAGGTTCTTCTTTTTCGATCTTCACTTTCTTCGATTCCTTTTCAGCAGATTTTTCGTCCTTGTCGCCTGAACGTCCTCCAAACAGCGAAATCTTTTTGCTGCCTGACTGGTTATCACGCTTTACCTTATCGGGGTTATAGTAGCTTTCAGGCTTCTGTGTAAGATAAGTGTATTCAAATACAATGGAAGGATTCTTCTTGAATTCTTCAATATCCTTTATCATTTCCGAAGCTGACTGATAACGCTCGGAGGCGTCCCTCTGCATTGCACGAAGAACGATCTCCTCAAGCCCCTCGGGGATAGTGTCATTTATCTCTCTGGGACGCTTTGGAGTCTGCTGCATGTGCATCAGGGCGATCTGAACGGGGTTATCTCCGTCAAAGGGCTTAACACCCGTCAGCATCTCATACATCATAACACCGACAGAGTAAATATCGCTCTTTTCGTCGGTAATATCTCCCCTTGCCTGCTCGGGACTGATATAATGAACGGAGCCTATTGCCTTATCGGAAATGGTCTTGCCCTCTTCCCTTGCAAATCTGGCTATTCCGAAGTCCATGACCTTTATGGTGCCGTCGGGGAAAAGCATGATATTCTGGGGCTTTATATCCCTGTGGACGATTCCCCTGTCATGAGCATGCTGGAGTGCTCGGAGCACCTGAATAATAAAATGGATAGTATCCTTCCATTTCAGCACACCCTGCTGTTCGATAAATTCCTTCAGAGTAATGCCGTCAATATATTCCATGACGATATACTGCATCTTGTCCGAGAAGCTTACGTCATATATTTTAACGATATTCGGGTGAGAAAGAACAGCTATTGCCTTAGATTCGTTTCTGAATCTTCTGATAAATTCATCGTTATCGGAAAACTCATTTTTGAGTATCTTTACGGCAACGACTCTGTCCTCCATAATATCGTTGGCCTTGTAGACGTCCGCCATTCCTCCAATACCGATAAGCTCGGTGATCTCATAACGTCCGTCAAGCTTCTTGCCAATATTTTTATCCATCAAATTCACTCCTGTATATAAATCCTGAAATGCTCGGTCGGGTTATGTGTTATCGCAGTATACTATTACTGCGGACACATTATCGCGGCTTCCCGAATCCAAAGCAAACTGCACCATTTCATCGGCGGAAGTCTGCCGTTCGGTAATCTGATTTAATTTATGTAAAATATCCGAATCCTCGCACACGCCGGTAAGCCCGTCTGTGCAGAGCAGGAATATAGAATTTTCGATGCCTTTTATCTCAAAATAGTCAGGTCCCACCGAACTGCTGACTCCGAGAGCCTTAGTAAGATAATTGCGTTTCGGGTGGGTTTTAAGCTCTTCCTTGCTGATCTCACCATTGATGTACATATCCATGACAACTGTATGGTCAACGGTTATCTGAGTTATCTCATTGTCGGCGATAAAATATGCCCTTGAATCGCCCACGTTTATAATATGGGCATTGTTTTCGCAGAAAATTGCCGCAACGCAGGTAGTTCCCATTCCGCTCATTTCTTCATTGGAGCAGGCAAGGTCATAGATAACGGCATTTGCAGTATTTACAGCGGAAATAAGCAGATTTCTGATGGAATTTTCATCAGCACCGCTTCTGTAGCCCCTGGTTATAATATCGGACAAAACACGTATGGCATTGCTGCTTGCTTCGCTGCCCGCATTTTCTCCGCCCATACCATCACAGACAATTGCCGCAAATGCCCCCTCGCCAAGGTCTAGGATACAAACTCTGTCCTGATTTTCGGCACGGATATATCCGATGTCGGTTTTAGAATAACAATTCACAGCAATCACCTCACTTTATATTTCATATTCTCGTCTAAGCTGACCGCAGGCTGCATTAATGTCTGCGCCAAGGGTCCGCCTTACAGTAACATTTATTCCTTTTTGCGAAAGATAATCCGAAAATGCGGATAGAGAATTTCTGTCAGCCTTAAAATCACGTTCCTTTATCTCATTTACAGGGATCAAATTCAGATGACAGTTCATACCCTTGAGAAGCCTTATCAGACCGTCAGCGTCCTGCTTCCCATCATTCACACCCTTGATAACTGCATATTCAAAGGAAATGCGGCGTCCCGTCTTATCCATATAATCACGGCAGGCAGTCATAAGCTCGCCTATGGAGTAACGCTTGTTCACGGGCATTATTTCACTTCTTTTTTCATCGGACGAAGCATGCAGTGAAACCGAAAGCGTAAGCCCCATACGAAGCTCGGCAAGGTCATAAATCCTGTCAACAAGTCCGCAGGTGGAAAGCGAAACATGCCTAAGGCTCATATTTCTGCCCTCCTCACAGGAGAGAAGCTGCAAAAATCTCACCACATTATCAAAATTATCCAGCGGCTCGCCAATGCCCATAAGCACAATGCTGTCAACATGTCTGCCCGAATTTCTTTCCGCAGCATAGACCTGTCCCAGCATTTCCGACGGCAGGAGATTTCTTTTAAAGCCCGCAATGGTCGAAGCGCAGAACTTACAGCCCATTTTGCAGCCCACCTGCGTGGAGATGCAAAGGCTGTTGCCGTGCTTGTAATCCATCAGAACGGATTCAATGTGATTGCCGTCGTCCAGCTCATATAGATATTTTACAGTATTATCTATTAAAGATTCAAGCTTTCTGACAACAATTAGATTTTTTATACAAAATTTTTCTTCTAGCTTTGTAGAAAGTGACGATGAAATATTGGACATTTCGCTGAAACTCACCGCTTGCTTGCAATGAAGCCAGTCAAAGATCTGTTTTGCTCTGAATTTTTTCTCGCCCATTTTCAGAATTTCTTCCGTTAATTCATCGAGTGTCAGCGATAAAATATCTATTCTGTCCATTATTTCACCTCCATATATTTATTCTTTTCGGAGCTTGCAGATGAAGAATCCGTCACTTCCGAAATCCTTGGGAAACACGGTTGCCCTGCCCTTCCCGAACGGTTCGCCCATATTTTCAAGAAAAGGTATTTCCTTAAACTGCGGATTACGTTCCAGAAATTTGTCAACAACTTCGTCATTCTCGCTGCGGCTTACCGAACAGGTAGAGTATATCAGTTCACCGCCGTCCCTCAGATATTTTGCCGAGGTTTCGAGAATACTCAGCTGTATTTCGGGCAGCCTTTGAAGCTCGCACTCATTTTTGTATTTGATCTCAGGCTTGCGTCTTATAACGCCCAGACCGGAGCATGGAACATCACAAAGTATTTTGTCAGCCGTTGGGATATTTTCGGAGTAAACCGAAGCATTATTCTCGGCAGCTGTTATTATGTCCAGTTTAAGCCTTGCTGCACCCTCTGCTACAAGGTCGGCACGCTTTTTATGAAGCTCATAGGCAAACAGACTTCCCTTATTTCCCATGATCTCCGCAATGGTAAAGCTTTTTCCGCCGGGGGCAGAGCACATATCCAGCACAACATCTCCCGAAACAGCCCCCAAGGCCTCCGCACAAAGCTGTGAAGATATATCTTGAACGTGAAATAAGCCTTCTTTAAATGCCGAAAGCTGCTCAACATTTCCTGTTCCGTGAATTAAAAGGCAATTTGGCAGAATATCACAAATATCCGCCGAAACACCTTCATCTGCCAGACGCTTGACAAGCTTCTCAGATTCGGTAAGAGTAGTGTTTACCCTGACGGCGATCGGCGGAGGTTCGCTGTCAAGCCCGATAAGCGACACAGCATTTTCCTCGCCATATTCCGAGATAAGTTTTTTCACCAGCCATACGGGACAGGAATTTTCAACGGAAAGCCGTTCGATCCTGTCACCGGGATATTCTATCCTTTTGCCGTCCCGAATAAAGCTTCTGAGGACAGCATTTACAAAGCCCGAAGCACTTGATTTTCTATTAGCCTTCACAAGCTCCACAGAACCGTTTACCGCCGCATTGTCGGGGATCTTATCCATATGCAAAAGCTGATAAAGTCCCATTCTGAGGACGATGAGCACTTCTATATCAAGCTTATTGGGGGACTTTTTGCTGTATTTTGAAACAATGTGATCAAGTGTGAGCCTTCGCTCGATAACACCGTAAAACAGCCTTGAAACAAGACGCTTATCCTGCGGAGAAAGAGCCGTAGAATTAAGTGCCGAAGAAAGAGCAATGTTTGAATATGCGCTTTTTTCCATCTTCACGAGAAGGTCATAAACCACCTGCAAAGCACTCATTATCTTCTTCTCCTTGACAGAAGTATCAGACGAAGAAGTGTGAGAAGCGAGGA
This sequence comes from Oscillospiraceae bacterium, assembly GCA_016302225.1. Classification (GTDB taxonomy): domain Bacteria; phylum Bacillota; class Clostridia; order Oscillospirales; family Ruminococcaceae; genus UMGS1889. Next base: position 7,709 of record JAEDOB010000008.1, read on the forward strand.
TAACAGCGCAGCAACATAGGTCATAGCCGCAGCGGAAAGCACCTTTTTAGCCTTTCCAAGCTCCTCGGGATACAAAATTCCCTGATTGTCCAATGCCTTTAACGCACGGGAGCTTGCGTTGAATTCCACGGGAAGTGTGATCAGCTGCAGAAGAACAACAGCAACAAAAGCGAAAATTCCCGCCGTAATAAGCGGCTTAAAGGAAAAGAAAAGTCCCAGCAGCACCAACGGCATAGAAAGTGATGAACCGATCTTTGAAACAGGTATAACAGCCATTCTTGCCTTTATCGGAGCATATTCCTGCGAATGCTGAACAGCGTGTCCCGCTTCATGCGCCGCAACTCCGATAGCTGCGATAGAAGTACTTCCGTACACAGACTGGGAGAGTCTGATAACATTGGCCGTCGGGTCATAATGGTCGGTCAGTTCACCCGAAATAGCTTCAATGCCCACGTTATAAAGTCCGTTTTCATCAAGTATAGCTCTTGCGGCATCTGCACCTGTTACACCTTTTGTGCTTGTTTCTTTACTGTATTTTGAGAAATTGCTTTTGACCATGCTGTCAGCGATAAGTGCGAAAATTATCGCAGGTATCATTATAAGGTAGGTGGGATCATACCACAGCATAAGCAGCACTCCTTTTATAATTATTCATTCTGAGATGATTTGAGTATCATGCCCTTTTCAATTTTAAAGCCGCGCAGAAAATCGGCGGTTTTAAGACGCTTTCCGCCTTCGCCCTGAACTTCTGTAAGCTTTACACCGTTCCCATCGCCGCAAGCCACTGTAAAGTTATCGGCGTTTACAATCTCACCGGGTGCTCCGCTTACGCCCTTTACAAGCTCCGAGTGGAATATTTTCAGACGTTTTCCGCATAAATATGCAGCTGCACAGGGTGATGCAGACAGCCCTCTGATATGGTTATGAACCTGTTCAGCAGGCAGCGAAAAATCTGTAAAGCTCATTGACTTGTCAATCTTAGCCGCATGGCAGGACTGACTGTCGTCCTGCTTTTCGTAAACCGCAGTACCGTTTTTCAGTGCCTCAATGGTTCTGACTATCAGCTCGGCACCAAGCTGGGAGAGTCTGTCATGAAGCTCCGAAGCAGTTTCGTTTTCGCCTATCTTAACGGAAAGCTTCATCATCATATCGCCTGTGTCGATGCCGTCAGCCATTCGCATAGCAGTAACGCCTGTTTCGGTTTCCCCGTCAAGGATAACACGCTGAATTGGTGCGGCACCTCTGTACCTGGGAAGAAGTGAAGCGTGAATATTCACGCAGCCGAATTTGGGAATGTCCAATATGGACTGAGGAAGTATCTGCCCGTAAGCCGCAACAACTATAAGGTCGGGAGCCAGCTCTCTTATCAATGCTTCGGCAGCTGCACCTTCTTCGCCCTTTCTCAGGCTGAGGGGCTGATATACGGGAATATTGTGTGACAAGGCACATTCCTTTACAGGTGTAGGCAGCAGCTTGAAACCCCTTCCCTTTGGCTTATCAGGCTGTGTAAATACTGCCTGAACATTTTCGCCGCTGCTGATAATGGCATTTAAGGGCGGAACGGCAAAATCAGGAGTTCCCATGTAGATTATATTCAACAGTACCGCTCCTTTACTTCAGATCCTTTGGGTCAACACGTTCTTCGATTATTTCGGTAAACAAATGTCCGTCCAGATGGTCAAGCTCGTGACAGAACGCCTTCGCCAGCAGGTCCTTGCCTTTATATGTTTTGAGTTCACCGTTACGGTCATATGCTTCAACGGTAACTACCTTGGGACGAGTCGTATATCCCCAATCATCGGGACAGGACAGACAGCCCTCAACGGTGTATTGTCTGCCCGATTTTGATTTTATCTTAGGATTTACAAGCTCGATAAGTCCCTCTCCGACGTCGATAACAACAACTCTCCTGAGCATTCCGACCTGCGGTGCAGCCAGACCGACTCCACCCGATTTTGCTAAGGTTTCAGCCATATCGTCGATCAGCTGAGCAAGTCTGTCATCAAATTTTTCAACAGGGCGGCATACCTTGTTCAGAATTGGGTCGCCCTTCTTAACAATATTTCTAAGTGCCATTTGTAAAACCTCCGTTTACAGTCCGATTTCGCCGTTAATGTCCAGCGATGTTATTACTCTGGCAAATTCTTTAAGTGTAAAGGTTTCTAACCATACACTCTCTATGTAACTGCGGAAAGCCGCATTGTTTTTGCATTTTATGATAATTCTGTATCTGTACTTCCCTTTTATTTTTTCAAGAACGCATCTTGACGGTCCTATTACTCTTATTGGCATCTTAGTTTCAAGTGCGTTGAATTTTTCCTGCATAAGCTTCAGAAATAATTTTGAAGCTTCATCAGCTCGGGAATCTATTATGGAAGAAAATGTAACTGTGCAAATATCACAGAACGGCGGATAGATCAGAGCCTTTCTGAGTGCTGTTTCCTCGCTGTAAAAGCTGTCGTAATCCTGTAAAGCTGCAAGATTTAACACATAGTGCTCGGGCGAATAGGTCTGAAGGTATGCCCTACCTCTCATTTCTCCCCGTCCGCACCGTCCGACGACCTGCGTTATCAGCGAAAATGTGCGCTCATAGCTTCTGAAATCTCCTGCATAAAGTGCCTTATCCACCGACAGAACGCCAACCAGCGTTACTTTCGGAAAATCCAGCCCCTTTGAGATCATTTGAGTTCCTATCATAATGTCATATTCGCCGTTCTCAAAGGCTTTGAAATTTTTGTCGTAGGCATACCTGGAGGCTGTTGTATCGGCGTCCATTCGAAGAATTCTTGCCTGCGGAAATAGCAGAGAAAGTTCGTCCTCAACCTTCTGCGTACCATAACCGGAATGCTTTAGTATCTTGCTGCCGCATTTACTGCAAACCCCTGTGAAATCTCTGGAATATCCGCAGTAATGGCACATCACACGGTTATTTGCCTTGTGATATGTCAGCGGGATACTGCATTCGGGACAGCTTTCGGTTTCATGGCAATCGCAGCAGGTCAGCACGGTATCAAATCCACGCCTGTTAAGCAGAAGGATCGACTGCTGATCGTGCTCCAGATTATATTGCATCTCCCTTGCCAGCTTTTCGCTGAAAACACTGTTGTTGCCGTTTCGAAGCTCTTGATTTAAATCAATTATCTCCACATCGGGCAGCGGGTTTTGGGAGTATCTGTTTTTCAACGTAAAAAGATGATATTTCCCTGTTTCGGCGGCACGCATACTCTCGATGGACGGTGTTGCCGAAGCCATGAGCAGTGCCGCATTATGGGTAACACACCTTTTTTTGGCGATCTCTCTTGCGTGATATTTGGGTGATGACTCGGATTTATAGGTGCGTTCGCCCTCCTCGTCCATAATTATCAGACCAATGTCGGAAAGCGGTGAAAAAACCGCACTTCTTGTGCCGATGACTATCCTCACATCTCCGGATTTGATACGTTTATATTCATTCAGCCGCTGCGACAGCGAAAGCCCGCTGTGAACTACGGAAACTATCTTTCCGAAGAGCGAGATAAACCGCTGCTGTATCTGCGGTGTAAGGGAGATCTCGGGGATAAGCAGAATGGCATTTTTTCCATTTTCTATTGTATGCTGAATAAGCTTGACAAATACGAGAGTTTTTCCGCTCCCCGTAACTCCGTAAAGCAGCGACGCACTGGGTTTTCCGCTGTCTATAAGCTTGGAAATACCGTCGTAAGCAGCCTGCTGCTCCTCCGACAGCACAATATCCGCTACATTGGATTTTACCTCAGCTTTCGGAACGGTGATATTCTCATATTCGTAATCTGTGAGAACGCCTTTTTTTATCATACCCGAAACGGCAGCCGACGAAAATCCGCAGATATAACACAGCTCCTTTACCGAAGCCGAGTTGTTTTCTTTAAGGAATTTTACGGCAATCTCCTGCTTTCGGGTAATGTTGTACGCCTGTTCATCGGCAAGAAATTCATCGGAAAGTCTGACCATGCGGACGGTTTCATTTTTGACCTTCTGCTTGACCTGATTTATTTCCGTGATAAATCCCTTGTCAATAAGCGATTTGATGTACTGTTTATCAGAGGTGCCAAGAAAGCTTTCAAGCATACCGTCAACATCTCTTTTCAGCTTTGAGGAACAGAGAATTTTGTATATCTCATTTTCCCTTTCATCAAGCTGAACCGATTTGGGTGCCTTTGACGGCGTCACCACGGAATATTTCTGCGAAATGCGAAGTGACATTCCGGAGGGGATTATCGTGTGAAATGCTTCAAAATAAGTGCAAAGCGTAGTTGACCTCAGCCAGCAGAGCAGTTCAAACATTTCACCGTCAAGAACGGGTTCCTTGTCCTCAACTGAAATGACAGGCTTGAACCTGCAGAGTGTTTCCGTATCTTCGGAATAGGATATGTCCATTACAAGCGCTATCTTCTTTTGATTTCCTCGCCCGAACGGGACAGTTATTCTGACACCCTTCTGCACATACTGCTCCATATCCTGCGGCACTGTATAGCTGTAAAGCTTGTCATAACCATATGAAGCGCCGCTGACAGCTGCGGCAGCGATCATTCTTTTTGCACTCACAGTATGAAGCCCACTTTCCGATAATTATGGTTTATTCTGTCTTTCCGCCTTTGAGAGAGGGATCCTCAACAATCAAATATTTTCTGGCTGCGAATTCCTCAACTGCTGTTTTTACGGGCTTCTGTTCGAGTACCATACCGTTTTCGTACAGCTCCTCGGTTATCTGTCTTGCTCTCTTTGCAACGCCGATAACTACGGAATAGCTGCTTTCATTTTTTGTTGTGATCTGGGAAATTGCGGGTCTAAGCATTTTCAAGCACCTCATTAATTAAATATTCAGCCCTTTTGCGGGTCATTTTTTCTGCGTTAATAATTGAAATAAGGTCAGCGATGGCCTTTTCAAGCTCACCGTTTACCATTATGTAGTTGTATTTATTTGCAAGCTTTATCTCGGAAATTGCCTGTGCAATACGCTTTTCTATGACGTCCTCAGACTCAGTTCCTCGCTTGTTAAGACGGCGTCTGAGCTCCTTGACAGATGGCGGCATAATGAACACAAATACCGCTTCGGGGCAGGTTTCCATTACCTTCAAGGCACCCTGAACTTCAATTTCCAGGATAACGTCCTTGCCGTTTTCAAGATTTTTCATTACCTGTTCTTTCGGGGTACCGTAATAGTTTCCGCAGTAGAAAGCGTGCTCCAGCATACCGTCATTGTTTATGAGCTCCTCAAATTTTTCCTTTGTAAGAAAACTATAATTTACTCCGTCAACTTCACCCGGACGCGGAGCTCGGGTAGTAGCCGACACGGAATAATAGAAATTGCCGCTTTTCAGCACTTCTGCAAGAATAGTACCCTTTCCGCAGCCTGACGGGCCCGAAACAACAATAAGCAGACCTTTATTCATCGTCCTCACCCTCCTCATTATTATCAAGACGTCCCGCAACCGTTTCCGGCTGTATAGCTGAGAGAATAACATGGTCACTGTCCATTATGATAACAGCTCTCGTTCTTCTTCCGTAGGTGGCGTCGATCAGAACGCTTTTATCCTTAGCCTCCTGAATGATTCGCTTTATAGGCGCAGATTCGGGGCTGACTATCGCAATAAGTCTTGAAGCGGAGATCATATTTCCGAAGCCAATGTTGATAAGTTTCATTTCAATGCTCCTTATTCAATATTCTGAATTTGCTCGCGGATCTTTTCAATTTCGGACTTCATTTCGATAACGGTTTTGGTTATCTCCAGCCCCTGACATTTGGAACCTATGGTATTTGCCTCACGGTTGAATTCCTGAATGAGAAAATCCAGCTTTCTTCCGATGGCATTGTCCCCCGAAAGCATTTCCCTGCACTGAGAGATGTGACTTTTAAGGCGGACAGTTTCTTCATCAACAGCGGTCTTTTCGGAAAAAATCGCCGCTTCGGAAACTATCCTCTGTTCGTCAACGGAAGTGTTTCCGAGAATTTCCATCATTCTTTCCGTAAGGCGTGTGCGGTATGCTTCCGTTATCTTCGGAGATTCGGCTTCTACCATTGCAACCATTTTTTCAATATTGTCAAGCTTTTCGCAGACATCGGCGACCATTCGCCTGCCTTCATTTTCACGCATGGCAATAAAATCGTCAAGAGCTGTCTGTGCAGCCGTGCGGACACATTCCCAGACGGCTTCTTCATCGTCAACAGCCTTTCTGATATTGAAAACATCGGGCAGACGCATAAGGTTTGACAGGCTCAGGTCGTCATTCAGCATCAGCTTTTTATTGGCTTCTCTGAGAGCGTTCACATAACCCTCGGCTACGCTTTCATTTACTTCAATGACGGCATCGGCACCGCCTACGCTGTAAATGGAAAGACTGACCTCCACCTTGCCCCTGGAAATACTTCCCTGAAAGAAGCTTTTCAGCTTATCCTCAAGATAACCGTAAGAACGGGGAATTTTCGCAGTAAAATCAAAAAAGCGATGATTTACCGAGCGTATCTCCAGCAGAATATCATATCCGCCGATAACGTGCTGACATCTCCCGTAACCGGTCATACTTCTAATCAATATTATCCCTCATTCCGCATTACCGCATACTGCGGCAATCATAATCAATATTTATTATAACATTTTTCACGTATAAATGCAAGTGTATTTTACAAAAAATTATAGCCGATACGCCAAAAATCTGATAAATAAACGTGGATTTATTAAATAATATAACAAAAAGCCGCCTTCGGAATTGAGTTTTCCAAAAGCGGCTATCTTAATTTAAATCAAACAGCGTGTATCTTCTTCTCGGGGTCGGCGTTCTTTCCGTCGATGCCAAACTGAGAGTTTCTGCGCTTTTCAAAGAACTTAGGAGCAACCTTGGGGAACATTGCATAGGTGAGAACGTCCTCGTCCTGCATAGTCCACTCGGCACATTCCTTGCGCAGAGTGTCCAGCTCGGGAGCGATAAGGTCTGCGGGACGGCAGTCGATAGGCTCTTCGCCCTTGAGAATAAACTTTCTGAATTCGGGGTCAATAGGTGTGGGAGTTCTTCCGTATGCACCCTTAATAATGTCCTTGAATTCCTTGGTAACGGTCTTGTAGCGTTCACCCATGATTACATTGAACACTGCCTGAGAACCAACGATCTGAGATGTGGGAGTAACCAGAGGAACATTTCCTGCGTCCTTACGAACATTGGGAACTTCCATAAGAACCTCTGTAAGCTTGTCCTCCTTGCCTGCCTGCTTGAGCTGTGACAGCAGATTGGACAGCATTCCGCCGGGAACCTGATAAATGAGCGCATTGGGGTCAACCGCCAGCATCTTGGGGTCAATAAGACCATTGTCGAGATACTTCTTCCTGAGCGTCATAAAGTAATCTCTGATCTCGTTAAGGAGCATAAGGTCAAGGCCTGTGTCATATTCGGTACCCTGCAGAGCAGCAACTAGCGACTCGGTAGGAGCATGAGATGTACCAAGTGCCAGAGGTGACATAGCGGTATCAATCATATCCGCACCGCTTTCAATGCCCTTTAACAGACACATCGAAGCAAGACCGGAGGTATAGTGCGTGTGGATCTGAACAGGGAGCTTAACAGCTGCCTTGATAGCCTTGACAAGCTCAGCTGTTCTGTAAGGAGTGAGCAGCGCAGCCATATCCTTCAGGCAGATGGAGTCAGCACCCGCTTCTTCTATCTGCTTTGCATAATTTACGTAATACTCGGTAGTGAAAACATCGCCTGTCGTGTAAGACATTGCTACCTGAGCGTGTGCGCCCTCCTTTTTAGCTGCCTTGATAGCGGTTTCAAGGTTTCTGATGTCGTTGAGAGCGTCAAAAATACGGATAATATCCATACCGTTTGCGCAGGTTTTCTGAACGAAATATTCCAGAACATCATCGGCATAGTGACGATAGCCCAGCATATTCTGACCTCTGAACAGCATCTGCAGCTTGGTATTGGGCATATTTTTTCTGATAATTCTCAGTCTTTCCCAGGGATCCTCGTCGAGGAAACGGATACAAGCGTCAAAGGTTGCTCCGCCCCATACCTCGGCTGAATAGTAACCGACCTTGTCCATAGTCTGCAAAATTGGCAGCATTTCATCAATGGACATACGTGTAGCCAACAGCGACTGATGTGCGTCACGAAGGACGGTTTCGGTAATTCCAATCTTAGCCATTTTAAAACCGCCTTTCAATTACTGAATAGTCAGCAGAACGTCGCCTGTGTTTACGGTATCACCCTTTTTAACAGTAATAGAGGTAACCTTACCGGACTTTGAAGCGGGAACGTCATTTTCCATCTTCATTGCTTCAAGAACGATAACGGGCTGACCTTCGGAAACAGTATCTCCGACATTTACCTTAACATCAAGGATATTACCTGTCATAGGAGCGGTTACGGGTGTTCCCTCGCCTGCGGGCGCAGCGGGAGCGGCAGGTGCTGCTACGGGTGCAGGAGCGGGAGCTGCAGCCTTAACGGGAGCTGCGGGTGCTGCTCCGCCTACTTCCTCAACGGTAACATCATAAGCCTTGCCGTTTACGGTTATATTAAATCTCTTCATAATTCGTACCACCATTCAAAAGATTTTTTATATGGAAATGCTTGTGTAGATTCTTAGAAAGGCATATTGCCGTGCTTCTTGGGAAGACGCTTGGTAAGACGCTTTCCGCCCATTGCTTCGATAGCACCGATAAGCTTTGCCCTTACATCGGAAGGAGCAACGACCTCGCATACCGCACCGTTTACAGCAGCCAGGCAAGCGGAACAATTCTCGGCAGCATACTCGGCAGCAAGCTTTGCTCTGTCAGCGTTGACATCGGAAGTGCCCGAAAGCTTGTCGTGATACATAAACTCAACTGCGGTTTCGGGAGCAAGCGGAGAAATAACAGCCTTCTCGTAAGCATATACAACATCGGAATTTGCGTTCGCACCTGCCATAGCGATATATGCCGCACCGTAAGCCTTGCCTGTAATAATCGAGAGTTTAAGGCAGGAGGCTTCTGCATAAGAGTTTGCAAGACGAGCAGCATTTCTTACAGCAGCCGTAGGCTCCGCAGAATCAAAACCCTCGGTGTCAACGATAGTTATAACGGGTATTGAATAGGAGTCGCAGATACTTACAAATCTTGCGATCTTAGCACAGTCGTCGGAACTGAGCTTGTCCGCAGTCTTATTTGTTGCAGCAATACCAACGGAATATCCTCCGACAGTTGCCAGCGCCGTGTAAGAAGCCTTACCAAATTTATCGGAAACTTCGATAACACTTCCAACGTCAGCAATAGCTTCGGCAATCTCCGAAGCCGTGCCGCTTGCAGCCTTAGCGGGGTCTGCAAAATCAAACTCGGGAGCGGGAGAAAGATTATTGGAAGGGAGCATACCAAGAATTTTTCTTGCAGCCTCCATAGCCTTTTCGTCATTTTCGGCTACAACAGAAGCAAGTCCGCTTTTAGCAGCGTCCTCGGCAGTGCCCTTGCCCTTCTGTGACATCGAGGGCGGGTTGAGGTACAGCTCCGCATTTTCCGTCATAACAACAAAATCGGCGGAAGCAGCAAGCATAGCCGATGTGCCTGCGCAAACGCCCGAAATAACGGAGATCTGCGGTACAACGCCCGAAAGGTTTGAAATGTGCATGAGCATTTCGCCGTAAGCGTTAAGCAGATCGGTTCCTTCTTCAATATATCCGCCAATGGAATCGTAAATGCCGACAACGGGCGCACCGCTTCTTGAAGCCAGCTCCAGAAGTCTGCAAACCTTATGGGCATGAGCCTTTCCGACAGCACCGCCGTCAGCAACGGGGTCCTGAGCAAAAGCATAAACGGGATTGCCGTCAACATAGCCGTAAGCAGTCAAAACGCCTGTGCCCGCAAATGAATCAAGCTGAGTATATACGCCGTCGTCAAACAGCAAAGCAAGCCTCTTTCCCGCAGCCTGAGAAACAGAAGCAGCATTCTTTGCGCTAAGCTCCGAAAAGCTTGCTTTCTGATTTTCTGATAACATAGATTTTCCTCCAATCGAAATACTGTAATAATTTCTGCCAATACTCCGCACAAGCTTATATAATGTAAAATGAAAGAACTAATGATGATTCCGAAAAATCGACAGAAAAATACAACTATAATTATTATACAACAAAACTTCGTTCAATGCAAGACAGAAAAACAAATATTTTACAGCAGATAAAAAAATTTACATTTGATAAAATCGAATTAACATTTAAAGGAAAATCAATTCTCCTTGCCGATGGCGTTTCTCAATGCACGAAGCTCCTCGGAATTCAGCTCTCTCCAGGTTCCCGGCTTTAACATACCGAGCTTTACGGGACCGATGGCGGTTCTGCGCAGACGTGCGACCTCCAGACCGACAGCCTCGCACATTTTTCTTATCTGACGGTTTCTTCCCTCTCTGATGACCATTTGAAGCACTACCCTGCCCGGCTCATCGGTAAGCACGCTGACAGAAGCGGGCAGAGTTTTTTTGCCGTCTATATCAACGCCTTCCGTAAGGCGAACAAGCTGTTCATCGGTTATTTCGGGGCGAACGGTCACACGATAGGTTTTTGAAACGTGCTTGCTGGGGTGCATTATCTCATTTGCGAATTTGCCGTCGTTGGTAAACAGCAGCAGACCTTCGGAATTTCTGTCCAGACGGCCGATTGGATAAACTCTCTCGGGAACGCCCTCCAGCAGCTCGGTAACGCATCTTCTTTCCAGTTCGTCCGACATTGTGGTGACATAACCTCTGGGCTTATTCAGCATAATGTAGTAAAGCTCTCTCTTTTTGGGACGGAATATCTTTTCGCCGTCAATGGTGATGATGTCCCTGATATCCGCCTTATCTCCAAGCTTTACGGGTCTGCCGTTCACCTGAACATGTCCGCCGCTGATAAGCTCCTCCGCCTTTCTCCTTGAACAATAGCCGCTTTCGGCGATGATTTTCTGCAATCTTACTTTTTCCACTAATAAATCCTCATTTCAGCAATATTTTTACAAAATCTATGATCTGTTCGTAAATGCTCTTTTTTCTTTCGATAACGACTTCATCTATGTCCTCATTTGCGCAAATATCGGCAGACGCTACTTCACTGTCATTATAATAGTAACGGGCAGTTCCCACCTTGTCACCCTTTTTCACGGGAGCATAGATAAATCCCGAAATGTCCGTCTTTACGGTGATTTGGCTTCTTTTATCCTCGGTAAATGCGCAGTACGGAACATCTTCGAGAGATAATGCACAGCTGTCCCTATTCCCGCCAACAACGTCTATTTCTTTCGGGATATTGCCAATATTCAGCGGATATTTTGTCACCCTGTCAAAGCCGTAATCGAACAGCTTCATATGGTCGCTCCAATCGGACGGGTCGTTAAGGGTAACGCAAATAAGCGTAATGCCGTCCCGTTCCGCCGCAGACACAAGGCATCTTCCCGCTTCATCGGTAAAGCCCGTTTTCACGCCGATACAATCGCTGTAAAATGTCAGCAGCTTGTTGGTATTCCGCAGCCATCTGTTATAGGGCGGATTTCCGAATTTCAGCTGAGCATTCCGACAGCCGCAGATGCTTCGGAAATCCTCATTGTCCAAAGCTTCGGACGTAAGCAGAGCCATATCATACGCTGTTGAATAATGGTTATCGGAATGCAGACCCGACGGCGTAACAAATGACGTGTTTTCCATTCCGATAAGCCATGCCCGACGATTCATCAGCTTGGCAAAATCCTCATAATTCCCCGCAAGCTTAACGGCAGAAGCATTTGCGGCGTCATTTCCTGACGGGAGCATCATTCCGTAGCATAATGCACGCTTTGTGACAATATCTCCCTCGGTAAGTCCCATAGACGAACCTTCGACCATTATGGCAGAGCTGTCAACGGTAAATTCCTCGTCAAGACCTCCGCTTTCAAGCACAAGGAGCGTCGTCATAATTTTTGTCGTGCTTGCCATGGGCAGCTTTAGATTTTCGTTTTTACCGTATATGACCTCGCCCGTTTCAGCTTCCATAAGCACGCAGCCCTTTGCCGATACGTCAACAGCAGCCGCATCTGCCCGAAATGCCGAAAATGTCCCTATGAAAACCGAAAAAGCAGCTGCCCACGCAATTTTTGCAAATTTCATTTCATCACCGCCATAATAAATATATTTAATTCTATGACGGCAAACCGAAAATTATTTGCTTTCTTCAATAACAGACTCAGCAGCCTTTTCGTCCTTTTTGAAAAGTGCGGAGATCTTGTCGAATACCTCGGGAACCATATTGATAACGGCATTTGAAGCGGAGGCGTTCATTGAAAGCTGCAGCAGCTGCACCTCACCTGCGGGAGAAATGCAGATAAATGCCAGCGGAGATACGGTTATACCGCCGCCCGTGCCGCCGCCGAAGCACTCCTTTTCAGACTTGTTGGGCAGATCGGAACCGCCTGCCGCAAATCCGCAGGAAACCTTTGATACGGGAATAATGGTAACGCCGCTGTCAAGAACAATAGGTGTTCCCGTGACCGTGTTTGCGTCTACCATATTCTGAATGTTTGAAAGTGCTGAGTTTACAAGTTCCTTTACCTTGATATCCATGTTCATTCTCCTTTTGATTTTTTATCATTATTTTTAAACTTGATGTATGCTGTAAGCAAAACTAACGCACAAGCAATAATTCTTGCAGGCGTAAGCTCTGCAGCGAAGCTTATTTTAAATACCATATGGGGATAGTTGAAACGGCAGCCTATATTTACGCTTTTGACCTTAACAATGAACGCCTGCTTCATAAGTGCAAGCAGGTTGTAAACGGCAGCGTTCAGACTTCCGTAAAGCATTGCCGCATTGAATGCGTCCTCGTCAGCTGCAATAATATTCAGGTCAAGCCCCGTTATTTTCAGAGTTTTCAAAAGCTTTAAAAGCGGCGTTTTGCAGTCCTCCACAAGCGGGATATAACCTTTCAGCGTGTCCAGCTTTTCGGACAGACTGTCTTTTTTCTCTTTTTTCTTGTCGGCATCGG
>JAEDOB010000175.1 GCA_016302225.1 Oscillospiraceae bacterium
AAATGAAAGCGTAAAGTGTATAAATTTCTTTTTCAAACGTTTTTACTTGTGAATAAAATATAAAATTGCAAGAACAAAAGATAAATCTTGCAAAAACCCCTTGACATTTTTCGGGAAACGTGGTATAAATATAAAGTACCGCAAGGGAAAAATGAAATTTAAACATCATTTGATGTCAACAACTATACAGGGAGAGTGAGTATATGTTAGAAAAAGAAGGTCAGGTAAGGATCCCCTCGGGCTGCGCTATCTCGGGCTTTATCAGCAGGGACGGCAATATGATAAGCGGCGAGGACGCAGTAAAGTCCATCTCATATATGCACGACCGTTCCAACGGTCTGGGAGGAGGATTTGCAGGCTACGGAATCTATCCCGAATATAAGGATCTGTATGCACTGCACGTTTTCTACGACACAAATGCGTCCAGAGAGCAGACAGAGAGATTTCTCGACCGTCACTTTGACGTGGTAAACCTCAGCCGTATCCCCACAAGAAAGCACCCGAATATCACCAACGAGCCCCTTATCTGGAGATACTTCGTTACACCGCTGCCTACGAAAATGGCTTCGTCACAGCTGCCCGAAAAGGAGTTCGTGGCAAAGTGCGTTATCAGGATAAACAACGATATTAACGGCGCATACGTTTTCTCCAGCGGCAAGAATATGGGCGTTTTCAAGGCTGTGGGATTCCCCGAGGACGTGGGAGAATTTTACCGCCTTGAGGAATACGAGGGCTATGCGTGGACTGTTCACGGACGTTACCCCACAAACACCCCCGGCTGGTGGGGCGGCGCACACCCCTTCTCACTGCTGGATTACACCATTGTACATAACGGCGAAATTTCTTCCTATGATGCCAACCGCCGCTTTATCGAGATGTTCGGCTACAAATGTACCCTGCTGACCGATACGGAGGTAATCACATATATCATCGACTATCTCAACAGACGTCAGAACCTTTCTCTTGAGGACGTTGCAAGCATTATCGCTGCTCCCTTCTGGAGTGAGATCGACCGTATGGAGCCCGAAAAGGCTGAGAAGCTGCGCTATTTCAGAAACGTTTTCTCCAGCCTGCTCATTACGGGACCCTTCTCCATTATCCTTGGCTACAACGGCGGACTTATGGCGCTCAATGACCGCTTGAAGCTCCGTTCCATGGTAGTTGCCGAAAAGGGAGATATGTTCTACATTTCCAGTGAGGAATGTGCGATACGTGCTATCTGCCCCGATGCGGAAAATATCCGCTCACCCAGAGGCGGAGAGCCTGTAATTGTAACGCTTAGCGAGGAGGGCAAGAGAAAATGTCTGTAAATTATTTTCCCGCAGAATTTGAAGTTCTGCGAAATACCGATAAATGTATCAAGTGCAGAGCCTGCGAGCGTCAGTGCTCAAACGAGGTTCACTTCTACGATGCCGATTTTGATAAAATGCTTACCCACGACGATCAGTGCGTTGACTGTCAGAGATGTGTAACCATCTGCCCCACGGGTGCGCTGAAAATACATAAAAACCCCAACGAGTTCAGGCAGAATTACAACTATACTCAGCAGATAATGACCGAGAATTACCGTCAGGCGGGCACCGGCGCAGTGCTGCTTTCCTCTATGGGAAATCCTCTGCCCTATCCCGTTTATTGGGACAAAATCCTCATTAACGCTTCTCAGGTAACAAACCCGTCCATCGACCCCCTTCGTGAACCTATGGAAACCAAGGTTTTCCTCGGCAAGAAGCCCGATAAGGTAACATTCAATGCGGACGGTTCCGTAAATACCAAGCTTGACCCCCATCTGGAGCTTTCCGTGCCTATTATGTTCTCGGCAATGTCCTACGGCTCTATTTCCAAGAATGCTCACGAGTCCCTTGCAAGAGCGGCAACCGAGCTGGGCACATACTATAACACAGGTGAAGGCGGTCTGCATAAGGACTTCTATCAGTACGGCAAGAACACTATCGTTCAGGTAGCTTCGGGACGTTTCGGCGTTTTCAAGGACTATCTGGAAACAGGTGCCGCTATCGAAATTAAAATGGGACAGGGTGCAAAGCCCGGTATCGGCGGACATCTCCCCGGCGCAAAGATCAGAGAGGACGTTTCCAAGACAAGAATGATACCTATGGGAACGGACGCTATCTCCCCCGCACCTCACCACGATATTTACTCCATTGAGGATCTCCGTCAGCTTATCTTCTCACTCAAAGAAGCGACGGAATACAAAAAGCCCGTTATCGTAAAGATAGCAGCCGTTCACAATGTTGCGGCTATTGCTTCGGGTATTGCACGTTCGGGTGCGGATATTATCGCTATCGACGGTTTCAGAGGCGGTACGGGAGCTGCTCCCACACGTATCAGAGATAACGTTGGTATTCCCATTGAGCTGGCTCTGGCAAGCGTTGACCAGCGTCTGAGAGATGAGGGTATCAGAAACAACGTTTCCGTAGTTGTTGCGGGTTCTATCCGCTCGGCTTCGGATGCTGTCAAGGCTATCGCCCTGGGTGCGGACGCTATCTACATCGCAACACCTGCTCTGCTGGCTATGGGCTGCCACCTTTGCAGAAGCTGCCACGGCGGCAAGTGCAACTGGGGTATCGCAACTCAGCGTCCCGACCTTGTAAAGCGTCTTAACCCCGATGTCGCTTACAAACGCCTTGTAAATCTCGTTCACGCATGGGATCACGAGATCAAGGAAATGATGGGCGGTATGGGTATCAACTCTATCGAAGCCCTCAGAGGCAACAGGCTTATGCTCAGGGGCGTCGGTCTGACAGACAGAGAGTTAAAGATACTCGGAATTGCTCACGCAGGCGAATAAGGAGGTCAGCAAAATGAAAAGAGTATATGTAAACGAGGATCGCTGCCTCGGCTGTCACCTCTGCGAATTTTACTGTTCATTCGCAAACAGCGGCGCAGACGATATGGCAAAGGCGTTCAAGCTGAATATGGCTGCAACGCCCCGAATCAAGGTCGAGGAGGGCGGAGATATTAACTTTGCCGTTTCCTGCCGCCACTGCTCCGACCCTTCATGCGTAAATAACTGTATAACGGGTGCGCTGTCCGTTCACGACGGCGTTATCGAAATAGACGAAAGCAGATGTGTAGGCTGCTATACCTGCGTTCTCTCCTGCCCCTACGGCTGTATTGTCATTGACAAGAAAAACGGCGGAAGGACTATCACAAAATGCGAGCTTTGCACGAGAAATTCTCAGGGCGAGCCTGCCTGCGTTAAGGGCTGCCTTAACTCGGCTATCGTATTCGAGGAAAGGGGCGAGGACTGATGAAATATGTTATTATCGGAAACTCTGCGGCAGGCATTGGAACCGTCGAGGGTATCAGGGAATACGATAAGGACGGCGAGATAGTTATCATCTCCGACGAAAGCTACGATACATATTCCCGTCCTCTTATCTCATACGTGTTAAAGGGACAGGTAACAGAGGAAAATATGCGTTACAGAAACGCTGATTTCTACGAGAAAAACAAGGTGACAAAAATGCTTGGCAAGCGTGTCACTTCCATCAATGCTGACAAAAAGGAGGTTTCCCTTGAAAGCGGCGAAACCGTTTCCTATGACAAACTGATGGTTGCAACAGGTTCAAAGCCCTTCGTTCCCCCTATGACAGGACTTGACAGGGTTGCTAAGAAATTCTCCTTTATGAAGCTGGACGACGAAAAGGCAGTTAAAGAAGCTGTTTTCGACGGCGCAAGAGTGCTTATTGTAGGCGCAGGTCTTATCGGGCTGAAGGCTGCGGAGGCTTTGGAGCATTACAATGCAAAAATGACCGTTGTCGACCTTGCAAACAGAATTCTCCCCTCTATCCTTGACGAGGACGCATCTGAGATAATGCAGAAGCATATCGAAAGCAAGGGCGTTAAGTTTATACTGAATACTTCCGTTTCCGAATTTACCGAAAATACCGCAACGCTTGCAAACGGCGAAACGGTGGAATTTGATATGGTTATCCTCGCTGTGGGCGTTCGTCCCAATACCGAGCTTGTTAAGGACGCAGGCGGAAATGTTGGCAGAGGTATCATCACCGACAATAAGCAGCTTACAAGCCTTAAAGATGTTTACGCTGCGGGCGACTGCACCGAAAGCTACGATATTTCCATTGACGGCAACAGGATTCTCGCTATCCTCCCCAATGCTCATAATCAGGGCGTTGTTGCGGGAAAAAATATGGCAGGCAAGGAAGCGTATTATCTCAATGCGTTCCCTATGAATGCTATCGGATTTTTCGGTCTGCATATCATCACAGCAGGCAGCTATGACGGTGAAGCCGTTGTTGAAACGGACGGCGTGAACTACAAAAAGCTGGTTGTCAAGGATAAGCAGCTGAAAGGCTTTATCCTTATGGGAAAATATATTGAAAGAGCGGGCATTTACACCTCGCTTATCAGGGAACATATCACCGCCGACGAGTGCGACTACGAGCTTATGATGAAGGCTCCGCAGATGATGGCGTTTAACAGGGAAAGACGCAACGACAAGCTTGCAGGAGGTGTCGGAAATGAAAATTAACGCAGACGGACTTCACTTTCAGGTCTTAAATGAAAAAGTAAGAAGCTGTCCCGATGAAGAGATCGTTCTGGACAATGTCCTCGGTCAGAGATATATCGGAGCAGGTCTTTGCGATAAAAAGGTAACTATCAACGGCGTTCCCGGAAACGCTCTGGGAGCATATCTGAACAACAGCCGTCTGGAGGTTTTCGCAAATGCGCAGGACGCTACGGGCGACACTATGAACGCAGGCGAGATAATCATTCACGGCAACTGCGGCGACGCTCTGGGCTACGGTATGCGTAACGGAAAGATCTTCGTTCAGGGCTATGCGGGCTACCGTGCGGGCATTCATATGAAGCAGTATCAGGAGTTAAAGCCTGTGCTTGTTATCGGCGGAGTTGTGGGAGATTTTCTCGGCGAATATCAGGCGGGCGGTCAGATAATCGTCCT
>JAEDOB010000176.1 GCA_016302225.1 Oscillospiraceae bacterium
CCTGCTATATGGCTTACGGTGCGGCTCTGCACGCGGACACGCTTGCGGAGGAAATGACTATCGACGAGGCTGTGGAAAAGATAGTCAATGCAAAGGCTACCGATAATATCGTGGTGGGCAAACCGCTTTTCGCTACCCGTGAGGACTATGAGGCCTTCGTGGAAAGACACAAGAAGTCCGACCTCAAATACGAGGATATAAGAACATACGAGGGCGATGCTTATCTCGGAATCGACGCAGGCTCGACAACTACAAAGCTTGTGCTTATCACTCCCGACGGAAAACTACTTTATCAGCACTACTGTTCAAATAAAGGTCAGCCACTGGATATTATCGCTGCAAAGCTGGAAGAAATATATAACCTTGCAGGTCCTAAGCTGAACATAAAGGCGTCGGCGGTAACAGGCTACGGAGAGGACCTTATAAAGGCAGGCCTTGGTGTTGATTACGGTATCGTTGAAACTGTGGCGCACTATAAGGCGGCAGCTTATTTCTGCCCCGACGTTGATTTTATCATTGACATCGGCGGTCAGGACATTAAGTGCTTTAAGATAAAAAATCACGCTATCGACAGCATTATGCTCAACGAAGCGTGTTCTTCGGGCTGCGGCTCGTTTATACAGACCTTTGCCCTTGCTATGGGATATGACATTGCGGAATTCTCGCAGCTGGGACTGTTTGCGGAAAAGCCCGTTGACCTGGGTTCACGCTGCACGGTATTTATGAATTCCAGCGTTAAGCAGGCTCAGAAGGACGGTGCGACCGTTGAGGATATTTCTGCAGGACTGTCCTCGTCAATCATCAAGAATGCTGTTTACAAGGTAATCAGAGCAAATTCAGCCGATGAGCTGGGTGAAAATATCGTCGTTCAGGGCGGTACCTTCCTGAATGATGCGGTGCTGCGTTCCTTTGAGCTGGAGATGGGCAAAAACGTTGTCCGTCCCGCAATTGCAGGGCTGATGGGCGCATTCGGTGCGGCATTGTACGCAAAGGAAAAGGCTGCACAGGAGAAGCGGACAAAATCGGGACTCATTTCAAAGAGCGACCTTGAAACATTCGCATACACCACCCGTCAGGCAAACTGCAAGGGCTGTACAGCACATTGCAGTCTGACAATACTTACCTTCTCCGACGGACACAAGTTCATCAGCGGCAACCGCTGCGAAAAGGGAGCGGGTCTTGCATCAAAGAGCAATGTTCCCTCACTTTATGAATATAAATATAACAGGCTGCTTTCCTGTGTCGAAGAAAAGCCGTCCTCTCCGAAGGCTAAGGTGGGACTGCCCCTTTGTCTGGGATTTTACGAGCAGCTGCCCTTCTGGCACAGAATGTTTACCGACCTTGGCTTTGAGGTGATAATTTCCGAGGAAAGCTCCCGTAAGACCTATTACAAGGGACAGCACACTATCCCGTCGGATACTGTCTGCTATCCCGCAAAGCTTGCTCACGGACATATTGAAAGCCTCTTAGAGCGGGGTGCGGACGTTATCTTCTATCCCTGCGAAAGCTACAATGTTGACGAGGGCGGCAGCGATAATCACTATAACTGTCCCGTTGTGGCGTATTATCCCGAGCTTTTGAAGGCGAATGTTGCGTCACTTAATGAGGAGAACTTTATCTGTCCGCATATTGATATAAATCTGAAAAAGCACGCTGTTTCCGTTATCGAGAAGGCTTTTGAGAAATACGGTCTGTCGAAATCCGCAATTTCCGATGCGTATGATAATGCTTGGAATGCGCTGAAAACCTATCAGAGCGATGTTGAGAACAAGGGCAAGGAGATAATCGACTATGCCCGCCTTAACAATATGCCTATTATCGTGCTTTCGGGACGTCCTTATCACATTGACCCCGAGATAAATCACGGTATCTGCAAGCTGATAACCTCTCTGGGAATGGCTGTTATTACCGAGGACGCCGTGTTCAGAAATGTGCCCACGCCGAAGCTTGATGTCCTCAATCAGTGGACATATCACGCAAGACTTTACCGTGCTGCGGAATATGTTACCACTCAGGCAGATATGCAGCTGGTACAGCTTGTGTCCTTTGGCTGCGGAATTGACGCTATTACTACCGACGAGGTAAGGCATATACTGGAAAGCAAGGGCAAGCTTTACACTCAGCTGAAAATTGACGAAATTAACAATCTGGGTGCGGCAAAAATACGTCTTAGAAGCCTTGTGGCGGCTATGGGACGATAAGGAGGTCAAAATGTCTTACGCCGTTTTTACCCCCGAAATGAAGGACACCCACACCATACTTATCCCCGATATGCTGCCCGTGCATTTTCGGCTGATAGCGTCAATTCTCAATCAGTACGGCTACAAGACCGAGCTGCTCCGAAATGACGGACGGAGCGTTGTGGACGAGGGACTAAAGCACGTTCACAATGACACCTGTTATCCCGCACTGCTTGTTATCGGGCAGTTTATGGACGCACTGAAAAGCGGGAAATATGACCCGAACAAGGTGGCACTGCTCATATCTCAGACGGGCGGCGGGTGCAGAGCGTCCAACTATATACATCTGCTGAGAAAGGCACTTGACAAGGAATATCCGCAGATACCCGTGCTTTCGCTGAATTTCAGCGGTCTGGAGAAGGGCAGCGGATTTCAGATAACGCCCATAATGCTATTTAAAATGCTGTTTGCCGTCCTTTACGGGGACATTCTTATGCTGACCTATAACGAGTCGAGGGCATATGAGATTAACAAGGGTGATTCAAAAAAAGTCCTTGACAAATGGATAGATATTATCACCGAACGCCTTGAAAAGGGCGGTTTCGCTAAGACGAAGCAGACTTATCGGGAGATTTTGGACGATTTTGCGGCGGTTCCACGTTCAAAGGAGAAAAAGCCGAGAGTGGGCATTGTGGGGGAGATTTATGTGAAATATTCGCCGCTGGCAAACAATCGGCTGGAGGAATTTCTCCTGTCCGAGGGGTGCGAGCC
Source organism: Oscillospiraceae bacterium (assembly GCA_016302225.1). GTDB lineage: Bacteria > Bacillota > Clostridia > Oscillospirales > Ruminococcaceae > UMGS1889. Next base: position 2,952 of record JAEDOB010000176.1, read on the forward strand.
TGTGGTGCCGTCCTTTTTGGATTTCTGCCTTTACTGCGCCGTGAACAACGTCAATGACGGGGAAATTTACGGTTTCAAGAACAAGACCACATTCACCTTTGGCATTGGCTACAAGCTTATTTACGCAAAGCAGCGGGAGATGATAAAAGCTTACAAGGAGCAGGGCGAGTTCACCCCGCCGCATGATTTTGAGGAGCTTCGCCACTTTGCCGACAAGTATTTTCATCAGGGCGTGAAGATGGGCGAGGGCTGGCTTATTCCCGCCGAGATGGCTGCGCTGGAGGAGGGCGGCGTTCGCAACATCATCTGCACTCAGCCTTTCGGTTGTCTGCCCAATCACATTGTGGCAAAGGGCGTTTCCCGTGTTATCAAGGAGGCGTATCCGCAGGCGAATATTGTTGCCGTCGATTATGACCCGGGTGCCACAAAGGTCAATCAGGAAAACAGGATAAAGCTTATGCTTGCAAATGCAAAGTAAATTTTTCCGGTGAGGTGACTTGATATGTTTTATTTATGCAGTGCGACCAATTCCGCCGGTGTGGTTGAATATCTGTTTTTTGACCCCGATGCAAAGGCTGTTTTCGCAAAGGACTATAACTCTGCGGTTGAGCTGATAACCAGTCATAAGGTGGAAAATGCCAAGCTGGAAAACGCAGTTATTAAGGCTGCCGACCGTGTAAACAAGATAAGGCTGACCGCCGAAAACCGCAGTAAAAGCGTTGCTTTCTACATCTTTTCCGAAGATGACGACCTTATCTATGCCGTTGACAACAGGGGCGAGATATTTATAATGTCCATGAATGTTGCGGCGGAGTTCTTCAAGGGGAAAACGCTGCTGAATGCCACCCTGCACAAGGACGGCGTTGAGGTGTGCGGTGCAAAAAGGTTTACAAATGCCCTTAACCGTGATTATCGTCATGCGGTTACAAAATAAAAATGACCTCTTCGGCGGAAAAGTCGGAGAGGTCTTTGTGTTCTTATTCGGCTGCGGTTTATGCCGTTTTATCTGACAAAAGCTCCTTTACTTCGTCAAGGGTGAGCTTGGTTACATCTGCGATTTGCTGCATATTCTTTATGCCGCTGTTCCATAGATTTACGGCTATTTCCTTTGCGTTTTCTTTTGCGTATTCCTTTGCGTATTTCTTTGCATAATTTTCGATCAGTTCACACATATTATCATAACCCTCCTCAAAATTTTTAAAGCGCTTTACTCGTTCGGACAACGCTTTGTTGTGCATATTGTTTGGATCTGCGCAGAAAAAGTCCTGCATAAGCTTACCCAGCTTTGTTTCGTCACGAATTTCTCCGTTTACATATATTATGTGCGAGCCGTCGCCAAATATTGCGTTGGACAGCTCGGATATTGTGCGGTTGATCGTATAAATTGGTTTGCCGCCTTTAAAGGTGTCGTGCTCTGTTATGAAGATCACATAGGTTTCGGGCAACTCGGTCAGCTGCTGACCTTTTAACAGCAGATTTGCGTCCATAAGGCTGCTGTTGTATCTGGCACGTCCGGGCAAAGCACCGTCGTTATCACGCTGAACCTCAACATCATACTGTTTTCCCCGACTGTCAACGGCATAAATATCAAGCCTTGATGAACGACCTTGCAGATTTTTCAGTTCAATCTGCGAATCTACCTTTAAAACCGTCAGGTCATCTTTATCAAGTATAACTCTCAAAAGCAATTCTGCACAGGTCTTATCTTCAAAAACCTTTGACATAAAGGTGTCATCTATCAATCTTAATTGTCTGATAATTTCAAGCTGTTCCTTGCGGTGCTCGGACAATGCTCCTATATTCTCCATCGGTATCACCTTCCGTTACATAAATTATAACACGTTTTCGGCGAAAAATCAAGACCATTTCCCGATAAAACAAAAACTCCGCAGAAAATCTGCGGAGTTAGTGGCGGAGAAGGAGGGATTCGAACCCTCGATGTGCTATTAACACATACACGAGTT
>JAEDOB010000177.1 GCA_016302225.1 Oscillospiraceae bacterium
TATAGCACCGTGCGGCGTCCAGATAAATTTCCGCCGTATCAAGACCCAGGTCTATTGCCTTGCTGAAATACAGGGCGGCATTTGTGGGATAGCCGCTGACCTTGTAGCATACGCCGAGAATGTTTGACAGAACGGCGTGTTCATCGTCGGTCATGGGGTTTTCCTCCGACTGCTTGAAATAGCTTATTGCCATTCCCAGGTCGTGGTCCTCCATTGCCGCCAGACCTTTATGGAAGTATCTGGACGCAGGCTTGAAGCCGGAAAACTGCCCGTTGTTCAGCAGACCGTCCGCAATATCCCCGCCGTATATCTCTCCGAAGGCTATGTAGCAGAACAAAAGCAGCAGGGCGGCGCCTGTAAGTATGAGCGAGAGCTTGGTTATATCGGAAAACTCGCTGCCAGCATATTCGTATCTGACGAAGGTTACCAGCAGAAAGGCTGTCAAGGCACCTGCGGCGTAGGGTGCAAAGGTCGTCAGTATTTTTTTCAGCCGCAATAAAAATCTCATCATAGTTAAAATAATTTTTACGGAAGTCGGCAAGGCGGCTTCCGATGTTCCGAAAGGCATAAAAAATCCGATACATAGGTGTGCAGGCTGACTGCGGCACACGAAACGTTCCGCTTAATGCTGCTCGGTTCCCCGCCTGACATGGTTCACGGTGTTCCGTTGCACAGGGCCCGCACACCTATATATCGGATCTGCGCAATATGCGCTTTCCATTTATTTATCTATTATAGCATATTTGATGGACGATTGCAACAGCATTTACGTCGTCAAATTTAACAAAATCTATCGAATGTTTTTATAAAATACGTCAATAAAACGCCGATTTTCTAGTTTTTAGGTGCTTATTTATGAAAAAGTATTTACAAGTTGAAGAAAATCATTTATAATTGTTGTAAGTATAAATTCTCCAATGGAGGGTGTTATGAAAAAGAAGAAAAAGTCAAAGGCTTCAAAGCGCAGCAAGGCTTTAAATAAGAAAAGGGCTGCTGCAGTTAAAAGAGAAGCCGATTCAAATAAAAGGGTCACAGAAAAAAAGGCGGATAAGCCTAAAAAGGACATCATAAAAATGCCCCTGTCCGACCTGCTGAAAATAGCAGGCGTTTTTGCTGCGGCGGCGGTAATGCTGTTCGTCGGACTTTGGGCGTTCAAGGCGGCTGAAAGACACAGCATTCTGTCACAGAGAAACGAGCTTTCGTCGGCGGGTGTTGACAGGTATCTGGAGGCTGATGTAAACGGTATCAAGCAGTATGTTCATGTAAGGGGGCAGAACAAAAATGCTCCGCTGCTGCTTATTTTCCCCGATTATCCCGGGTATCTGTGCGCTTCTTCCGATTATCTGCTGGGAAATGAGCTGGAGTCCTATTTTACCGTGGTTACATGGGATATGCGGGGCACCGGTCAGACGGAGGTGCTCAATGCCAAAAACGGTATTGACAGCGGCTCCAACTTCACCTACAAGGATATTGCCGAGGACGCAAGGGGCATATGTCAATATGTCCGCAATGAGCTGGGAAGGGAAAGCGACCGTTTCATTGTGCTGGGCTACTCCTGGGGCTCGGCGGCGTCTGCATATTTTGCGGGGAAATATCCCGGATTTGTCAGTGCGTACATAGGCGTATCTCAGGTAGTTGACTTTAAAAAGGGCGTTACCTCAAAGCTTATGAAATTTGCGGAAGTCGGCTTGAATGCGGGCGAGATAGAGGATTTCAACAAGTATGTCGACGTTATGAAGCTGATAAACAATGAGGAAAATATTGTCACGGGCGAGGTTTTCCGAAAGGCTGTCAGCATGCTTGACGGCGGCAGCAAGCTTGCTCCGGGCATTTACAGCATTGAAACATCTCCATTCTGCGACAGAAAGGCGGCTTCGGCGTTCAAATCCGCCCCCGACAGGACGGAAACATATTTAAGAAGCGTCTGCGGACTTATTGAGTCGGACTTTCAAAATAACCTTTCATACTTTAATTATTATCTTATATACGGCGGCGATGACCTTATTACGCCTGCTTCTGCCGCAGAGCAGTTTGGTCTTGACGATGAGCACCTCATTATAATAGAAAATGCGGGGCATGAGCTGCTTTTCGAGAATTCTTCCGAAGCTGTCGGGCATATACGGGAGATAATTTTCGGCGAGTAGAAATTTCCTGAATTTTCCTGTGATAAATTCAAGAAAATTCATAAAAACCCCTTGTTATTTTTTGAGAAATCGGTTATAATATAATCGGAACGGAAATATAATCGTAGTACAAGGCATATTTTCCGTACCGTGTTTTTCAAAGGAGGCATTTGAATGAACGAACAGACTATGACTTTTTCCGTTCATGAGGACAGGGAAGGTCAGCTGAGAAAAAATCTTACCACAATTTACGACGCCCTCCGCGAAAAGGGTTACAACCCCATCAATCAGATAGTAGGCTACATTCTTTCAGAGGATCCGACATACATAACGACCTACAACAACGCACGGAGCCTTATCCGCCATATTGACAGAGATGAGCTGCTGCAGGTGCTGGTCAAGTCCTATCTTGGAGAATGACTTTTGAAGGGGTGTGCCAATGATTATGGTATGCTCCTTTTTCGTTGGTATCGAGCGGCATAGTTATATTTTCCTGTCCCGCATTAACCGATAGTGCTTTTGAAATCTGCGGGCGGGGAAACCCCGCCCCTACAATTACGATGTTTTGTGAATTGCTGTAACCATTTTTGAAGGTGTTTAGTATTGGTTAAAACGGTTACAAAACTGTACCGCTTTGTAACCGAAAAGTTCTTGGATTTTTATTCCGTAAATGCTATAATATGCTTGTGATATGAAAATGGATTTCGGAGATGATAATTTTAACCGAAATTAATCGGAATATCACAAAGGAGCATACGGCAATGAAGTTAAAAGGATTTTTCGCCGTGCTTTCCGCAGCGTCCTTGCTGTGCGGCTGTACGGCTGCGGATATGAATCTCGGTTCGGTCACAGAGCAAGAACAAGCGGTTTTTGATACTGCGGAAAATGTCCCTCAGACAGCGGCTGTTATTGCAGAAACGACTGTCCCCGAGGAAATAGTATCTGCGGGAATACCAATGCTTAGCGAAACCAAGCCCGAGGAACCCGCCGAAACCACACCGAAGCTTACGGACGAGGAGATATGTGCTCTCGACTGCGAGAAAAAGGGCTATGGTCAGGGCTTGCAGGTGGACGAACTGAACCGTCCTTTGGGCGGGCTGATGTTCAATGCCGACTACACCAAATATGACGGCTATGCGCTGGACGAATCGGAAAAAGCCGCAAAGCAGATATATCTCACCTTCGACCAGGGATATGAAAACGGCTTTACCGCACCTATACTCGATACCCTGAAGGAGAAAAACGTCAAGGCGGTTTTCTTCCTGACGGGGGATTATGCCGAGAGAAATCAAGACCTTGTCAGACGTATGATAGACGAGGGACACGTTATCGGCAATCACGGAATGAAGCACGCTTCAATTCCAACTCTTTCCGCCGAATCTGTCGAAAAGGCGGAAAATGAAATAATGTCCCTTCATGAATATGTGAAGGACACCTACGGCTACGAAATGAAGTATTTCAGACCGCCCTGCGGGGAATATTCGGAGAGATCCGTTGCTATTGCCCAAAGGCTGGGGTATAAGACGCTGTTCTGGTCGTTTGCTTATGCGGACTGGGACGTGAACAACCAGCCCGAATGTCAGGCGGCTTTTGAAAGGATAAGCGGGGCAGCCCACGGCGGAGGGATATTCCTTCTGCACAGCGTTTCCGAAACAAACTGCACCGTTCTTCCACAGGTCATCGACAGCTTCCGTGAACAGGGCTTTGAGCTGACTGTTCCGTCAATTTAAGCCAATCAACGTTTTGGGGCTTTCACTGAGCCTTGAAATGTATTGATATATCCGACCGGCTAATGCAGATAGTCGGTTTCCGGACTCCTTGTTTTTATTTGATTTTGCGGATCGTTTCACCGGACGGTCCGCAATTTTTTTGTCCGCAAATTGTGAAAAATCTATTGACAGGGGTTGTTATACGTGATATAATATCATATATACCAAACATAATTTCAAATGGAGGGTTCAAAATGGCTTCATCGGTAAATATTTCAAGGGATAAGGACGGAAATGTTATTTATAGGATAGATAAGATCCCCGACGAACCCGCTCCCGATCTGTCGGCAGTGGGAAAGGAATTTCGTGAGCTTAATGTAAAGGGCTTGTTCTGCTATGGCTTAAAGGTCATTGTAAGGCTGATAAAGCATTTTGGATATGATATGGGCAGATGGCAGGAATTTCTTACGGAAATGAGCGATTACACCCTTATAGACGAGCGAAATTCCATAGGCGGGAGATGTTCAAAGCATTGGGAGATGTACGATTATTCGCCGAGTGAAATACTTATTCCCATAATTTTTCCAAAGAATAATGTCAAGAACTTTTATCCCTGTGATAACTGCGGACAGGCAAAATGGCTTTACGGTGCGTATGAAGATGAATCCTTCTGTCTGAATTTCAAAAACTGCGGTTATGTAAGGGATCATTACCGTTATAACCGTCCCGATAAAAATCAGTACTCGGTGGGGAAGTATAAGGAGTATTATGACCTTTATATGGAAACGGATATTGACCTTCTGCGGGTTATCTACGACACTATGCTTATAACAGACTACTCTTTAACATATGAAATGTTTAACTGTGACCGTATGCCGATTATTGCGGATATTTTGGGCGTTTGCAAAAGGCTGGGTGTTAAGCCGCCCGATTTTGGCGGAATACTGCGGGAAGGCTTTGGCGTCGGAAAGGACGGCAGCTTTGATTGTATCGGGCTGATTGAATGATAAAGGGGATTTTTATATGGACTCGAAAAAGATAAAAGCACTGCTGATGGCGGGAGTGACGCTGGTG
>JAEDOB010000178.1 GCA_016302225.1 Oscillospiraceae bacterium
GGCTCTTATCCTCACCATGATAGAGGAAAGCGAGAACCCCGTTCCCCAGCAGATGCTTAAAGGTCATATCCACGATGAGCTTACCTGCACCAATCCCAAGTGTATCACCCACAAAGAAAATTATCTCCCTAAATCATTCATTGAAACGGACAAGGAATTTATCTGCGAATTCTGCGATGAGAGAATTGCAAAGTGATATTTCAGATGAACTAAATCAAAAGCCGCTGCGGTCATTATCCGAACCGCAGCGGCTAATTTTGTATTGTATTATTTGTTTTTATTGTAAATGACCATAAGTCCCTTTAAAAGCAGCTTATCGTCAATGATAATATCCCGCTTGCAGAACGGGATAATAGTGTTTGCCAGACCGCCTGTTGAAATTACCGTGCATTTCTCGCCAAGCTCCGTTTCAAGACGCTCCACAGCACCGTCAATGCCCGAAGCCGTGTAGTAGATAATGCCGCTTTTCATACAATCGACCGTGTTTGAGCCGATTACTCTTTTGGGCGGTTCAAGGCTTATCTTGGGCAGCTGCGAGGTGCGCATTGACAGCGACTCCAGCGATACCCGAAGCCCGGGGATTATCATTCCGCCGAGAAAGCTCTTGTCTGCGCCGATAACGGAAATTGTAGTAGCCGTGCCCATATCAATTATAATGGACGGACAGGGATAAAAGTTTATTGCCGCCACAGCGTCCGCAACTCTGTCGCTTCCCAGCTGTGCGGGATTGTCAAGCCTTATCTTCAGACCTGTTTTAAGCCCGGGTTCAACAACCATTATATCCCGTCCCGTAAGACGCTCCATCGCCTTTTTGACAGTTTGCGTGACCGACGGAACTACCGAGGAGATTATCCCTCCCTCAAAGGTGTTTCCGTCAATACTGTTAAGCTCAAGGATCGTCTTGATAAGTACGGTATATTCAAGCTCGGTGGAATTGAGGTTGGTGGAAAGCCGTTCAACGAACTTTATCTCGCTCCCCTCAAAGCAGCCCAGCACGATATTTGAATTTCCTATATCAACAGCAAGAACCATTTTTTATTCCTCCGAATTACGCCGCTTCCTGAGGTGATTTCTTTAAATCAGCCGTGGGGATAAGCTTCGCCTTAATAAGCGCAGTTCCCACCGCACCGGAAATAACAGTCGATGAAAGCATTTCGCAGACAGCATTTACGCCTACAAATGCGCAGATAAACACAAGAACGTTTCTGCCGTCCATCAGTCCCTTGACATAATCCGTGTTGCCAAAAAGTGCAACCAGAGCCGTCATAAAGAACGCCGTGTTGAGAAACGCCGAGAAAAATCCCGTAACAAAGCAGGCTGCATAGGGGTTTGTGAGCTTTTTCATTCCCGAATAGATGTAGCCCAGCAGGAATCCGTCCAGCACTCTGGGAACAAATCTCTGGATAAATGCCAGCACGGGGCTTATCTCAAAAAGAATAACACCCATTCCGCTTGTTCCGCCGACGCCGATGCACTGCAGAAAGCTTGTCAGCCCGAAAACTGCTCCCACAACAGCACCGCCAACGGGTCCCAGGGTGATAGCTGCTATGGCAACGGGTATCATGTTGAACGAGATAGCCAGCGGTCCGATGTTCAGGTAGCCCAGCGGCGTGTATGCCATAACCAGCAGCACAGCCGTCAGAAGCCCCAGAATTACGAGCTTTGTCGTTTTGTTTGATGTGTTCATATTAAGTTCCTCCTTGTTATCATTCCCATAAAGGGATACAATACAATACCATTTCATTATACCACATTTCCCCGGAAATTGATATATCTTTTTTGAATTTATTAGGAATATTTTTTCAGCCTGATTTTATACATTGCTTATGCAGTATTTTCCTGTAGCTTTGTCACGATTTTTTGTGCAATTTTGCAATTTTTATAATATATTGTTGACAATTGTCGAATTACGGTGTATAATCAAATAGTTATTTTATATATGGGGGTATGTCAATATGTTTAACAAAAAACTGTTTGGTGCCGTTGCCGCTGCAGCACTTTGTCTTATGCTCAGCAGCTGTGGAGTAAACAAGCTTGATCCCGAAGATTACTGCGAGGTCAGCGTTACCGGTGCAGAGGGCTATGCTCAGGCAGGTCTTTCAACAAAGTACAGCGACCTTGAACGTGCCGCTGTTGCAAATCTTCCCAAAAAGGCAAGCGATTATGATAAAATGAGTGCTGCACTTTACGCAGATACCATTCAGTTCAAAATCGTTTCCGATAAGACAACAGAGCTGAAAAACGGCGATGTAATCGAAGTTGAGGTAAACTACAACAAGGACGTTTCAAAGAACTACGGCTTCGTATTCTCCAAGGATTCCTTCAAATACAAGGTAAAGGACCTTGAAGAAGCTCAGCCTCTCGATCCATTTGCAAATGTTGTCATCAATTACAGCGGATATTCTCCAAAGGCAGATTTTACCGTTGATACTTCCGCTTGTGATGATATTGTCCGCAGAAACATTAATTTCGATTACGAAAAGAAAAAGGTTGCAAACGGCGATACAATACAGATAAAGGCATCTGTTTACAATGAAGCATCACTGCTTGCAGAGGGATATGTCCTTTCCTGCGACACTAAGGATTTCATAGTTGCAGGCGCACCCGAGGGCAAGAGCATAGATCCCTTTGAGGGACTCGTTCTCGAATACGACGGTATTTCTCCCAATGCAAAGGTAAGCTTCAACACCTCTGCCTGCGATGATTTCGTTAAGAATAATGTTAATTTCAAAGCAAGCAGCAACTACTATGCTAACGGCGACAAAGTAAACGTAACCATTTCCTACAGCGAAAGCAAGGCAAGCGAAAACGGAATTGTTTTTGTTCAGGAAGAAAAGTCCTTCGACGTTTCGGGAGTTCCTCAGTATCTCACAAGTGATGATGGTATTGACTTTACTTCTATTGACGAAGAATTCAAGAGCAAAATGGAAAGCGACCTTTCCAATGACGGCTACTATGTAGGCGCAACTATCCACGGCAGAAGCGTTCTGATGGACGTAAGATCTGACGATGAATATGTTGTCAAGAGCATTGAATATGTTCCCGTTAAGCAGATGTTCTTCTCTGCAAAGAATAACGACTCAAATATCAAGAACAACCACCTTGTTATTTGGAATGTTGTCATCACCGCCGAAAAAACAGGCTCAGGCTCACGTTACAGCACACACGACGATATTGAGATTGGCAAGACTGTTACCGCAACCTATATCGGCGAATCCTACATTCAGAATGTAGCTGTGAACAGCGACAAGTCCCTTAACCTTGACGAGGCAGAGAATATCCGCTCCACCGTTTACTACATTTCCGCTAACGGCATCTATTATAACAGTGACAACAAAAACAGAACTGTTGATTCCACCTGTGAAAAGTGGAGAAGCCAGAATTCTTCCAAATTTAATATCACAGTTAAGGATTGCTGATATTATAAGAAACTGATGATTTAATCTGCATTTTTATTTTTCTGTTACTTGAGCGACGTATTTTAATGGGTGTTTCCCCGCCGAAGGCGGGGGAACACCCATTAATCAGTATTTTCACAATCTTACATAAGCTTGCGGCAGATGCTTCGGCGTCTGCCGTTTTATTTTTGTTGAGCATATATAAAAAATCCCGAAAAAATAATGACAAGCGGAGAAAAATATGCTATAATATATTCAAACCAACAGAAGGAGCGGTTTCTATGTTAAAAGGAAAAACAGCGGTGCTTGCGGTCAGCGGAAGCATTGCCGCATATAAAATAGCCAATCTTGCCAGAATGTTAAAAAAGCTGAACTGCAATGTTCAGGTGCTTATGACGAAAAATGCCACCAATTTCATCAACCCCATCACCTTTGAAACGCTTACGGGAAACAAGTGCCTTATCGACACCTTTGACAGGAATTTTCAGTACAGCGTTGAACACGTTGCGCTGGCAAAGCAGGCAGATGTGGTGATGATAGCCCCCGCATCTGCAAATGTTATCGGAAAGATCGCAAACGGCATTGCGGACGATATGCTGACAACAACGGTAATGGCATGTCCCTGCAAAAAAATCGTTTCCCCCGCCATGAACCACAATATGTACCACAATCCAATAGTGCAGGACAATATCGAAAAGCTTCGCCGTTTCGGATATGAGATAATCACTCCCGAACACGGAATGCTTGCCAACGGTGACAGCGGCGACGGAAGAATGCCCGATGAGGAAACCCTTCTGGAGGCTATTCTACGTGAAATAGCCTGTCCGAAGGATTTGACGGGCAAGAAAGTGCTTGTTACCGCAGGTGCAACCCGTGAAGCCATCGACCCCGTGCGGTTCATCACGAACCATTCCTCGGGGAAAATGGGATGTGCCGTCGCAGAAGCGGCTATGCTGAGAGGTGCGGACGTAACGCTTGTTGCGGCACATATGGACGTTAAGCCGCCGCTTTTTGTAAACGTGGTAAATGTCACCTCCGCCGAGGATATGTTCAATGCGGTAACGGAGCGTGCGCCCAAACAGGACTTTATCATCAAGGCTGCCGCCGTCGCTGATTACACCCCCGCAGTCACCGCAGAAGGAAAGATAAAGAAATCCGACGACGATTTGAAGATAGAACTGAAACGAACCAAGGACATTCTGAAATATCTGGGCGAACATAAGCAACCGGGACAGCTTATCTGCGGATTTTCTATGGAAACGGACAACGTTCTGGAAAATTCCCGAAAAAAGCTTGCCTCAAAAAACTGCGATATGATCTGCGCAAACAGTCTGCGGACAGCTGGTGCAGGCTTTGGCACGGACACCAACATAATCACCCTTATCACCAAGGACGGCGAACGTCAGCTTGATGTTATGCCCAAACTGCAGGCGGCACAGATAATTCTGGACGAGCTCAAAAACATCTCGGAAAAGGAGAATAGCAAATGAAGCTGATGATTGCGTCG
>JAEDOB010000179.1 GCA_016302225.1 Oscillospiraceae bacterium
AAATTCTAAATATTCTTTTGTTTTTTCAGCTGTCTACTTGACAGGGGGCACTTCAAAAAAGAGATGAACCGCCATTTGATTTATGTTATCGGAAAAGTCGGTGCTTACTGAATTTGCAGCCTTCTTGCGCCTTCCTGTTCCGGAGTTTTTTTCGGCAGATCCAAAGTAAGAACGCCGTTTTCGTATTTTGCGGAGATGGCAGATGCGTTTACTGCGGAAATGTCGAAGCTTCTTGTAAAGCTGCCGTAGGAACGCTCTCTGCGGATATACTTGCCGTTCTCGTCCTTCTCGTCCTTGTTTTCGGAATGCTCGGCGGAGATGACAAGTCTGTCCTTGTCAATGTCGATGGAGATGTCCTCCTTGTTAAAGCCGGGAAGCTCTGCGGACAGCTCGAAAGCGTCGCCGTTATCCTTAATATCGGTCTTTATGGAAGGCATCTGTCTGCCGTCATAAAATCTATCGAAGTCTGCAAAGGGGTCAAAAACGTTAAAATTTCTTTCAAAGGGTGTAATGTTCATCATAAATAATTCCTCCGGTCTTGTGTGATATTTTTTTGTGGGGATAATTCTCACTCGGTTCAATGGTATCAGCTCCTGTTCTCTTTCTTTATTGTGATTATGATTATATCCCCCGTATTTGACAATACAATAATGGAATTGTGAAAATAAGATGAAAATTAGCACTCTAAGAGTGAGAGTGCAAGCAATCTATAAGAATGAGTGCTAAGAAATTACTGATTAATGGGTGTTCTCCCCTAGATGCGTCACTCAGGTAACAAGAAAATATTTCCACTTTCCACATTCATCTCAACACTCAACTTTCAACACTAAACACTGCCAAGCCTGTCCTCCCGAACCAGCTTCTCCTCGTAAAAATCACATATTTCCGAAGCCGCTTCAATGCTCATGCTTTCCACATACATCATCAGCCCCCTGCCCGTTTTTACGGGACGGATAAACACCCTTGAACCGCTTTCGTCCAGCATTATGCCCTCGTCGACACTTTGGGGACTTCTCACGTCGGACAGTCCCCGAAACGCCCGTGAGCTGCGGTCTATGGGGATAAATCTTGCCGCAGACGCATATTCGGGGAGAAGCTCCGCCGCTTGTTTCAGAGAAATTCCCTCACGGCTGAGATAATCGGAAACGCTGAGAGCCAGCGCAAGACCGTCCCGTGCTTCGGGGAAACCGAAGGCTGCCGCCCGTGCGGGATCGTCCGAATTGTCCGTGGGACAGCAGCCGTACCGAAGGACTGTCCCGCCGTATCTTTCCGCAAGAGTGTCAACGGCTTTGGGAAATTCGCAGGGCAGCGAAACCGTTCTGCCCTCGGAAAACGCCTTTATTTCGGCTATCATCACCAGCCGTTCCCAAAAAACATAGCCGCTTTCCTCGGAATATGCGGACGCCTTCCGTCCGTCTGCGGAAATGCTGAAAACTATCTCTTTGCCGCTCGGTGAATTTACGGGGGCAAGCAGCTCCGAACCAAGCCTGCAAATTCTGTCGTCCGATGAGGAAATTCGCACCCTTACGCCATTCAGCGGGGCTTTGCAAAGTGCGGAGATATGCAGCTTGTACAGCTCCCCCGCCGAGGAAAAATCACGTATTCCGCCAAATCGGGGAAATCCGTTTTTCGGGTAATCTCCCCTGTTCAGTCCCGCTTCAACAATGCGTTCCTCACGGCGTTTCAGGGGCAGACCGTCCGAGGAGATAAGGGAAACCCTAGCGGTAACGCCTGCGTCAACATAGCAGCCCGCCGAAAGCTCGGCTTTCCGAACCGCAAAGGCAGTTTCCTCGGCGGTGGCTTCTCCCATGTCCCAAGCCTCGCCGCCCGCTGCGGAAATGCCCGACATTACCGAAAATGCCAGAGCCTTTGAAGCGTCGTTTGGGCGATAACCGACGGCAATGCGCTTTTTCCCCCGCATTTCAGCGGCGGCGGCAGTCAGGGCACTTCCCGTTACGGCGCAGCTTTGGGGGTCTACCGAACCGCCGCCGTCCCCCCAAATGCCGTCCTCGCCAATGGTGACAGGCTTTCCGACGCCGTATTTCACGTCGGAGGACACCAGCGTTTCCGATTCCACCTCACGTCCGCTCCAGATCTTCACATTCGGCTCAACAACGGCATTTTCGCCCACAACAGCCTTTTCGCCCACGGCAGCCCCCTCAAACACCGACGCCCCCGTCATAAGCCGTGCGCCGCCGCAGATGTAACTACCGCTGACGGAGGCACGTTCGCCGATATAGCAGCCGTTCCCCACAAAACCGCCGTTAATGCGGGCGTTTCTGCCCATGAACACGTTATCCCCGATAACAGAGCCTGCGCCTATTTTCACGCCCTCGGAGAATGTCACGTCCCGTCCGATGACACAGGGGTACTCTATCTGCACGCCCATGCGCTCGTATTGGGGATATGTTTCGGTACGATTCCCCGAAAACAGCATATCCGTCTGACAGGCAAGCAGGTCATTTACGGTGTTTATGTCAAAAAATTTTTCGGCGCATTTTATCCCGAAAACAGGTCGTTTCCTCCTGATAAACAGCGGGATAAGCCCCGTTTCAAGGCATTCGGGCAGCTTTCGGTCATTTCCCGACGCTATCTCCGAAAGGGCTTTTCCGGAAATTATCACCGTTCCGCAAAGGGCAAGCCCCGTTCGGCAGCTGTAATAGGACGGCTTTTCTATGACGGACAGGACTTCGCCGTTTTCCGAGAGAAGGGCAAGGTTTTTGTCCCGAATGTCGGAGCATTCGCAAAGGGCGCAGCTAAGCTCAGAACGGTTTTCACGGTGAAATTCCGCCAGCCGTGCAATGTCACAGTCGGAAACGGTATCACCCGCCGAGATAAGTATGTCCTCGTCCGTTTCAAGAGAGTAAAGGGCGGAAAGCTCGCCGTTTTCGCTGTCGCCGCCTAGAAGCTCCCAGCCGTTCGGGACAGCGGCTTTCAGGCTGCGGGAAAAGCGTCCCCCCGCAATTATCTTTCGGGAGAAGGGAACGCCGCTTTGCTCGATGGCTTCGATTTGGTAGGTGATAAGCGGTGCGCCGCATAGGTTCGCAAGGGGCTTTGGGGTTCGGCAGGTGACGGGCTTCATTCGCAGACCTTCCCCGCCTGCGGTTAGAAATGCTATCATAAGCAGACCTCTTTTCTGTTATTTTTTAACTTGATTATAGGCAATAAGAAAGAAAATATACAAAGTTTCGCCAGCCTTTGAAAAGGTGGACGAAACTTTTATAATTTTTTTGCTAAAAAATTAATTATGCTATTGACAAAGCATTTTTCCTATGTTATACTGAAATCAGCAAATACCCCCGTTGAAGCGGAGATAACGGCAATAACGCCTTCACAGAGAGCCCGTGGTGCTGTAAATCGGGTAGGAAACGAGTTGTCAAATGGACCGCCGAGGGCGCAGAGGAACATCAAAGCGTGTCGCTTTTGTCAGTATTCTGCGGCGTATGGCACACGTCAGCTGCCAAGGATATGTTTGTATCTTAAAAAGCGCACAGTTTCAGGGAAAGTACCGTTTACAAGGTTGTAACGGTACCGAGCGTCAAAGCTTGTTCATTTCGCTATTTTTAGAACGAGTTGAAACGCCCCTCCTGTGAATCAAGGTGGCACCGCGGATAAGTTTTTTATTCGTCCTTGACAGAGTATACACCTTCTGTCAAGGACGTTTTTGTCTTTGTCGGAAATATTTACGGAGGTATGTTTTATGAATTTCAACGGCGTAGAATTTGACACCTATTTCAAGAATTATCCCGACGATAACGGCTATTTCGGCAAATACGGCGGAGCGTATATCCCCGACGACCTGAAAAAGGCTATGGACGAAATAACAGACGCCTATTTCACCATTGCAAAATCCAGCAAGTTTATCGGCGAGCTTCGCAGGATTCGCAGAGATTTCCAGGGCAGACCTACTCCTATTTCCTATCTGGAAAGGCTGTCGGGCAGTCTGGGAAATGTCCAGCTTTACGTTAAGCGTGAGGATCTGAACCACTCGGGCGCACACAAGCTGAATCACTGCATGGGCGAGGCTCTCCTTGCAAAATATATGGGCAAAAAGAAGGTCATCGCCGAAACGGGCGCAGGTCAGCACGGCGTTGCGCTGGCGACTGCGGCTGCATATTTCGGTCTGGAATGTGACATTTACATGGGTGCTGTTGACATCAAAAAGCAGGCTCCCAATGTTGCAAGAATGAAGATTTTGGGCGCAAACGTTATTGAGGTAACACACGGTCTTGCCACCCTTAAAGAAGCCGTTGACGCTGCTTTTGAGGCATACACAAAGGAGTACAAGGACTGCATCTACTGTATCGGTTCGGTTGTGGGTCCTCACCCGTTCCCCATGATGGTCAGAGATTTCCAGAGCGTTGTGGGCATTGAAGCAAGGGAGCAGTTCCTTGAAATGACAGGCGAGCTGCCCGACGCTGTTGTTGCCTGCGTTGGCGGCGGTTCTAACGCTGCGGGTATGTTTGCGGGATTCCTTAATGACCCCGTTGACATTTACGGCGTTGAACCTCTCGGCAGAGGTCCTAAGATGGGCGACCATGCCGCCAGCCTGACATACGGCACAGAGGGCGTTATGCACGGCTTTAACAGCATTATGCTCAAGGACGAAAACGGCGAACCCGCTCCCGTTTACTCGGTGGCAAGCGGTCTGGACTATCCCTCCTCGGGTCCCGAGCACGCATTTCTCCACGACTTGGGCAGGGTAAAATATGACGTTGTGGACGATGAGGAAACTATCGACGCATTCTTCACCCTTTCAAGAATGGAAGGCATTATCCCCGCAATCGAAAGCTCTCACGCCGTTGCATACGGTATCAAGCTGGCTAAGCAGATGAAGAAGGGTTCTATCCTCATTAATCTCTCGGGCAGAGGAGATAAGGATATGGACTATATTATTGAGAAGTA
>JAEDOB010000180.1 GCA_016302225.1 Oscillospiraceae bacterium
TTTGCCAGCGATATGCCCTGGCAGCTGCCGTCGGAGATAATGCTCATGCTTTCAAGGCTGGAGATTTCAGCTTCCGACCGTGAAAATATTTGTCACAAAAATGCAGAGAAAATTCTCGGACTTGGCTGAAAAAGTTCAATTTTTTTATTATTTCGCATATAATATACCAAAAACTCAGATGGCGTTTAGTGCATTTTTACAGTACATTTGTTAAAATGTGCTTATATTCTCGGTACAATTTGTTCAAAATTACATATTGATAAAAAGTTGCAAAAATGTTATAATGATATAGTATCATAGGCAGGAAGTATCTGTCAGCCGTGCGCCCGGCGTTTGACATATCCTGTCGGGTAAAATTATCCACTTCGGAGGTGTCGGATTATGAAGACTTTTATCTATACTGCCACTGACGTTCAGGGAAATACCGTCAAAAATGCAAGGATGCAGGCGGAGGACGTTAATGACTTTCTGGATAAAATCAACGAAAAAGGACTTTTCTGTTCGAGCTATAAAGAAACGAACTCAAAAGGTGACAAAAATATCTATAAGTTCAAGACAAAGGAGCTTTCATTCAACTGCCGTCAGCTCAGTGCAATGATCAGCTCCGGACTTACCCTTGTAAAGGCGCTGGACATTCTCTATAAGGAGCAGCCCAAGGAAGCGACAAAGAGAGTATTCCGAGAGGTTTACGACGAGGTTCAGAAGGGTCGTTCATTCTCTGACGCTCTTAGAATGCAGGACGGCGCATTTCCCGAATTCTTTATCAGTATGATCGCTGCGGGCGAGGCTTCCGGTCAGCTGGACGTTATTATGAAGCGACTTGAGGAGCATTATGACAAGGAAGGTAAGCTTGCCAACAAGATCAGGGGTGCTATCACATATCCTATCATACTGCTGGTGCTTCTGATAGCTGTTATTATCCTTCTGGCGGTAAAGGTTTTCCCGATCTTCCGTGATATGGCGGGCGACAATGCAAACGCTATCGCAAAGTTCCTGTTTGCATTTTCCGACAGCCTTATGGCTCATTGGTATGTTTATCTGCTGGTAGTCGGTATAGTTATATTCGTTATCACCTATCTGATGAAGATCGATACTGTGCGGCTAAAATGGGATAAATTCATTATTAAAATGCCTATGGTAGGCAAGCTTCTCGTTAAGGTATATACGGGACGTTTCTCAAGAACACTGTCTAACCTTTATTCCAGTGGTATCCCTATGGTTGAATCTCTCGAAAGATCCTCCAAGATCCTCGGAAATACATATATTGTCAAGTCCTTTGAAACGGTAGTTGACGAGGTTAAGCAGGGTGATCAGCTCTCCGCTGCTATCCAGAGAACTGGCATTTTCGAGTCAATGTTCTGCTCTATCATCTACGTCGGTGAGGAATCAGGTGCTCTGGATACTATTCTTCAGAAAACATCTGAGTTCTATGAGGAAGAATCCGATTCCGCTATCGGTCAGTTGGTCGGTATGATCGAGCCTATAATGCTTATCATCATGGGTGTTGTTATCGGTCTGGTACTGGCAGGCGTATTCCCGCTGCTTTACTCCGGTCTGGGCGATGTTCAGTAAAATCAAGGATAAATTTGCCGAGGGCTACGGCTTAAAGGCAATGCTATTATAATTAAAAATTAGTGAGGTGACGAGTATGCTTTCATTTGATATTACAGACAGACACATCCGGATCGTCCGCGGTATTGAAAACCGAGGCCGTATCAAGATCTACGACGCTTCTACTATTGAGGTAAGCGAAGGTCTGATTGTAAATGGTCATATAAAAGATATACCCAAGGTTGCAACTCTTATTAACGAAGAGTTGAAGGCAAAAAAAATGAGCGACAAGGACGCAGTTGTAAGTATCTCCTCGAACCTTGTCATCTTCAAGGAGCTGCACATTCCTAAAGCAAAGGGTATGCAGCTGCTGACAATGGTTCAGAACCAGATGCAGCACACAATGGGTATCAGCGACGATTACAGTATCTCCTATACCATTGCGGGCGATATTGAGGAGGACGGCGTTCAGGCGCAGAGAATTCTCGCAACAGCTTGTCCTTTTGAAATCGTTGACTGCTTCAGAAAGGTATTCAACTTCTTAGGCATAGACCTGAGATCAATTGCAGTTTCCTGTAACTGTATCTCCCGTCTGATACTGAACGATATGAAGATCAGAGCTAAGATGCCTCTGCTGGTCGTTCAGATAGACCCCAACTTCGTAAGCCTTAACCTTTACGAAAATCATCAGCTTTCATTCTCCAGATTTGCATCCATTGACCCCGCAGACTACGAAAACTCCGAGGACTATGTTTACGAGGCTGTCAATGAGAACATCTTCAGAATGTTCCAGTTCCATAAATCCAAGAACAACGGCGCTCAGATAGCTAACGTAATCTTCTACGGCGACACCTCCGATTACAAGCGTCTGACTGATTCTCTGGAGGGTATGGACATTAACTGCAACATTCTCCAGGTGCCCAGCGTAATCTCGGGTTATGAGAATATCGAATTCTCGCACTATGCAAACGCTATCGGTGCAATGTTCAAGCGTCAGAGGGACGTTGAGCGTATCAACCTGCTGGAAGTTGACGCTTCCTCGGGACGTACCGCTGCAGGTGCCTCCTTCTTCGCAACAGTCGGCATTACATTCGGTATTTCCGCAGCCCTCGTTGCTGTTGCAGCTCTCGGTCTTAACATCAACATCACAGGTATGGAGAAGGAGATCGGCGAGATAGATGCTTACATAAACAGCCCCGAGGTTCTCGAGCAGATCGCAGAGGTCGACAAGACCGAGGAGCAGATCGGCAAGGTCGCTAAGTATAAGGATCAGGCTATTCTCGTTAAGACAGCGTTTGAGAGCCTTCCCGTTCTCAAGACAGAGGTTTTCAACGACATTGCAGAGGCATTCAATGCAGTTGACGATACCTATTGGAATGAAGTTGCTTATAAGGAAGGCGTAGTTACCATCAAGGGCGTTTCTACCGATGTAAACGGTCCTTATCAGGTAGCACAGAATCTGTTCGACCTTGATAAGTATGACAATATCGAGTATACAGGTTTCGGCGAAGCAAAGGAAAGTGAAGACACAGGTGCGGCTATTGATCTTAGCAGCTTCCATGAGTTTGAAATGGACATCAGACTTCGTCAGAATATCGACCCCGATGAGCAAAAACCGGCGGAGGAAGAAGCTCCTGCTGAGGAAGGCGGTGCTGCATAATGAAACTTTCACAGAGAGATAAGGTCATTTTCCTTGCTGTTGTGGCATTCCTTACTATCTTACTGGGCGGTGTTCTGTTCGTTAAGCCTAAGTACGAGGAAATGAAGTCCACCGAGGTAACACTTGAGGAAAAGAGAAACGAAAAGACAGCTACCGATGATAAGATCGGTACTCTCGAATCCAAGAAGGACGAGCTGAAAAAGGCTGTCAAGGACGTTGAAGAGCTCCAGGAAATGTTTATCCCCCATATGGAAACATTTGAGGTTGAACCCATGCTCTTCGAGATAATCAGCGAGAGCGAAATTGAGATCAAGAGCTCTGAGTATGAGCTTATGGACGCTAAGGAACTCCAGAACTATGTTTATCAGAAAAATGCAGTTGCTTACCCCATGCGAATGGACGCTGACCTGAACGGCGAGCTTCCTCAGGAGGTCATCGACGCATACAATCAGATCAAGCCTACCGCTCCCGCAGGCGTCAAGATCGGTCTTACGACTGCTAAGATTAGCTTCAAGGGCCCCTTTGAGGACATTGAAGCTGCTCTGGACAACTTTGCTTCTCAGGATAAGACTGTTATCGTAACAGGTCTTGAGGGCAAGAGCTCCGATGCTAAGGAGCAGTCAGGCAGTGCCGACGAGGCAGAAGGTCCTGAGGGCGTTCTCACAGTTTATGTATTCCACATTGAACATATGGCAGAGGTCAAGGACTAAAGCTTACTAATGTACGCAGGGCTTCAAAATGAGGCTCTGCCGTACAGTCAGTATTTTTATTCAGTTAAGGCTGCGTAGAGATACTGATTTCCAATGCGTCCGGACCTTTGCGGAGGTATCGGAAATCAGTATCCCGCAAATCGTGTGATACCGATTTACAAAAACATAACAATAAACAAGAAAGGTGGTTTTTATATGTCGTACAGAAATGCAGCACGGCGCAGGCAGACGAAGGGCGTTGTACTTTTTACGGTAGTGTGCATTTTGCTATTTCTATTTATTATGATTATGTCGACCCTTTCGGTTGTTTCGTCCGCTCAGAAGCGTACATATACAAAATTCAAGGAAAATCAGGCTTATTTTACAGCCAGATCGGGTCTGGAAACTGTTACCACATCTCTTTGGAACTATACCTATAACGGCTCGGGTGACAGAGATCAGACCTCAAGCTACGATACTTCAAATAACAAATTTTACAGAGCATTTCTTCAGATGATGTATCCTGTTGATACCTTCAGCGGCTCGCCTAAGAGAAGCACGCAGTATGTTGTATCGAATACTAACCTGACCTTTGAAGAGATGGACAATAACCCAAATATCGCAAAGATCAACGTTACCTTTCCCCAGCCTCCCGCTTCTGCGTATAACAATGCGGATCTGAAATACCTTTACGGTGAATGCACTGTTTATATCCAGAAGACCGACACAAAGAAGGCAAGATTTGTATCTCATGCAACACTCGGCGACAGCGAGAGCACTATCGTGCTTTACATTGGCCCCGAGGATGAGCCGCCTGAGGTTTTTGAAAACGCTCTTACTACATTCGGCGGAGCCGGTGCGGATAATATGTGCGTTTTCGGCGGTACTTCCCTGAACATCAATCAGGAACCCGATGACCTGCCTTTGAACACAGTCAGCTACACAAACTCCAATACAACTATTCAGGGCAATCAGTATTTTAACTGTAA
>JAEDOB010000181.1 GCA_016302225.1 Oscillospiraceae bacterium
TGCTCCAGACCAAGGTTCCCGTTGATAAGATTCGTGAAGTTATCGGTCAGGGCGGCAAGGTCATTCAGAAGATCTCCGCTGACTGCGGCGTTAAGATAGACATAAACGACGAGGGCAACGTATTTGTTTCGGGCGTTGATATGGACGGTGCTAAGAAGGCTATTCAGATCATCAACACTATCGCAAATGATCCCGAGATAGGTGCTATCTACAAGGGCAAGGTAGTTCGTCTGATGAACTTCGGTGCATTCGTTGAGATAGCTCCCGGCAAGGACGGACTTGTTCACATTTCCAAGCTTGACCGTCAGAGAGTTGAGAAGGTTGAGGACGTTGTTTCCGTTGGCGACGAGATCGTTGTTAAGGTAATGGAGATCGACAATCAGGGAAGGATCAATCTTTCCAGACGTGATGCTCTTGCAGACCTTGAGGCTAAGCAGAATTCTCAGGGCTGATAACAAGCGTGCAATTTAGCGCATAAATTTAAAGGGCGGAGCTTTCCGCCCTTTTTCTGTATTTTACAAAAAACATTGACCTATCTCCGATTGCGGCATAGTATATATCGGAGGTGTGTGCAATGAGTGAAATGTTTTTGGCATTATTTGTTGTTTTTGCAACGGTTTTTATTATTGAAACAGTACATATTTGCGTGTGCGGTATGCTGAGAGATGACAGCAGCTTCGGAGCGGCTTTCATAGTTATCCCGCTGAGAAAAGATACTCGGGACATTGAGATGACAATTCGAAGTATACTGCGAAAGTCGTCGGATATGAAGATATATGTATGGAATATTGACGGCAGCGAGGAAGAGCTTATTATCTGCCGCAAGCTTTTGGAGGATCTCGGGGGATTTGAGATAGTTGAAAGCATTTCTTCGGAGATTTTGTTTGAAAAATGAAATATTTTTCAAAGTAACTTGCATTTCGAGGAAAAGTGTAGTATAATATTTCTGTATTCGGGAGATGATCATTTGGGCTCGGGTGAGAAGAATTACATAAAGCTGGAGGGCAGCGTCGATTCGGTGCGGTACTCAAATCCCGAAAACGGTTATACAGTCCTGGACCTGGATTCGGGCGGGGACTATGTGACCGTTGTGGGTGAGCTGGGTAACGTTGATGCGGGTGAGGAGCTTATTCTTACCGGAGAGTATGTCACTCACCCGAAATTCGGTGTTCAGTTTAAGGCGCAGATGTGCGAGCGTAAGCTGCCTGCGACTGCTTCCGCTATACTGAAATATCTTTCTTCGGGAATTGTAAAGGGCGTCGGAAAGGCTACTGCCAAGCGGCTTGTAGAGGCATTCGGCGATAAAACGCTGGAGGTCATTGAAAAAGAACCGCACCGTCTGACCGAGGTCAAGGGCATTACCAAGGATAAGGCGGAGGGCATTTCTTTGGAGTTTCAGCGTATCTTCGGAATACGTTCGCTTATGATCTATCTTACGCAGTTTGCTCTTCCGCCTGCGGTGGCTGTTTCCTGCTGGAAAAGGTGGGGACAGTATGCTATTGAGATAATCAGTGAAAATCCGTACAGACTTTGTGAGGACGGCATAGATGTGCTGTTTTCAAAGGCAGAAGCTATTGCTGCGGAGCTGGGTATCTCAAAAGAAAGCCCCAGCCGAATAAATGCAGGAGTGATATACGTTCTCATTCATAACAGCATGAAGGGACACACCTGTTTGCCCGAGGACAAGCTTATGGGTGCGGCGCTCAGTTTGCTGAAGGTGGAGCAGAAGCTTATTGAGGACAGCTTGCAAATTCTTATAACAGAGGACGAGCTTTGCGAATACTACAAGGGCGAGAGGAGATTTATTTTTCTCAGGGATTATTATGTTGCCGAAAGCTACATTTCGGGTCGGTTAAAGGTAATGTCCGACTGCCTTAAAGACACGGGCACCGATTATTATAAGCTTATCGAGATAGAGGAAAAGGCAAAGGGTATCGAGTATGCGGAGCTGCAGAAGAAAGCCATTGCGCTGGCACTTTCTCAGGGCTTTATCATACTGACGGGCGGTCCCGGAACAGGTAAGACCACTACTCTAAAGGCGATGATCTCGCTTTACGAGCAGCGGGGCATGGACGTTGTTATTGCTGCACCTACGGGAAGAGCGGCAAAGCGTATCTCCGACCTGACGGGCTATGAAGCAAAGACTATCCATCGTTTGCTCGAGGTCAGCTATGAAGCGGGCGGAAAGCTGAAATTTGTCCACAACGAAACAAATCCCATAAAATGCGATGTTATGATAGTTGACGAGATGTCAATGGTGGACGAGCTATTGTTTGAGAGCCTGCTTCGGGCTATGAAGCTTTCCTGCCGCCTGATAATGGTGGGGGACTGCGACCAGCTGCCGTCGGTGGGAGCCGGAAATCTACTTCGGGATATGATAGACAGCGGCTGTCTGACGGTGGTTTCGCTTACCGAGATATTTCGTCAGGCACAGCAGAGCTGCATAATAACCAACGCTCATGCAATTGTTACGGGAAATCCTCCCGACCTTTCCCGTACCGACAGCGATTTCTTCTTCATGCAGCGGCTTGATGTGAATGAAGCGGTCAGCACGGTGGTGGAGCTTTGCAGAGATCGTCTGCCGAAGGCTTACGGATATTCGCCTACGGAGGATATTCAGGTGCTTTGTCCGTCAAGAAAGGGAATGCTCGGCTCGGAGGAGCTGAACAAGGCACTGCAGGCGGCACTCAATCCGCCGTCGGAACGGCTTTCCGAGGTCAAGGGGCTGCAGTTTACCTTTCGGGATAATGATAAGGTCATGCAGATTCGCAACAACTATGATATTATCTGGTCCAAGGAAAATGAAAGCGGCACAGGTGTTTTCAACGGTGACATCGGCACTATCGTTAAGGTAAAACGAACCGAAGGGACTGTGCTTATCGACTTTGAGGGACGGTTTGCGGAGTACAGCTTCGATATGCTCGACCAGATAGAGCTGGCTTACGCTGTTACCGTGCACAAAAGTCAGGGCAGCGAATTCAACGCCGTTATCCTGCCCCTTCTCGGAGGCTTTGACAAGCTGCTTTATCGTAATCTGCTTTACACCGCCGTTACAAGAGCCAAGCAGAGGATAATCATTGTTGGCTCAAAAAATGTTGTTATGACAATGGTAAACAACAATCGCCGCACTCTCAGATATTCCTGCCTGAAAAAAATGATAACGGAGGAGATAAAGGGAAATGGAGTCACAGTTCAACAGGAGGACTGACAGGGCAAGATTCTTCCTTGACATTATCTATCCGTCAAAATGCCCTTTCTGCGGAAAGGCGATAAGGTGGGATATGCTTTCCTGTGACAGCTGCTTTGCGGACATAGAATGGACGGATAACGGCTTTTGCGGGAAATGCGGTCACAGGCACTGCATTTGCGGCGAAGAGGAGATACCGTTTACGAGATTTTTTTCGGCTATGGTCTATGACGAGAGAGTTAAGGACGCATTTGCTTCATTCAAGTATCACGCAAATCGCAATCTTGGGTTTATTCTCTGCGATATGCTGGCAGATAAGATGCTTTTGACGGGCGATGACGTTAAGTATGATATGATTATCCCCGTTCCCATGAATCAGCTGAAAAAGCATATCAGAGGATATAATCAGGCGGAGCTTATGACGAAAGAGCTTGCAAGGCGTCTGGGCTCCGTGTCCGACACAAGCGTTATCAGAAAGGCGTATTCATCAAAATTTCAGCATGATCTTAATAAAGCGGAACGTGCTGTCAACGCCGAAAATGTTTTCTATTCATCGGGCAAACGAATTGACGGAAAAACTGTGCTTTTGTGTGACGACATAACAACTACCGGCTCAACTATGATAAAGTGCGGCAAGCTTCTGAAGGAGCTGGGAGCGTCCCGTGTGGACGCAGCTGCCGGTGCAGTTACCGGACACTGAAAGGAAGTCTTACAATGGATATTGGAATCGACCTTGGTACCGCTAATATAATGATAACCATGGGAAATAAGGGGATAGTTCTAAACGAACCGTCTGTTGTTGCGTTTAACAAGAAAACCGAACAGGTGCTTGCTGTCGGTCAGGACGCTTACAGAATGATAGGACGAACTCCCGAATATATCGTTGCGGTGCGTCCGCTCTGCGATGGAGTTATTTCCGACCATAATATGGCAGAGCAGATGATCTCTGCCTGCATCACAAAGGTATGCGGGCGGCAGCTTATTCGTCCGAGGATAGTCCTCTGCGTGCCGTCCATCATAACCGATGTGGAAAGCAGGGCGATGGTCGAGGCGGCGAGAAATGCGGGTTCGAGAAAGGTCTATCTTATTGAGGAGCCTGTTGCGGCACTTCTGGGAGCAGGTGTTGACATTTCCAAACCTAACGGAAATATGGTCGTTGACATCGGCGGAGGTACGGCTGATGTGGCTGTGCTTTCAATGAACGGCTGCGTTGCCAAGAAGTCTTTGAAGCTGGCGGGAAATAAGATAGATCAGTCTATTATGAAATACATCGCATCTACATATAAGCTGTTCATTGGCGAAAAAACGGCGGAACAGGCGAAATTCACCCTTGCAAATGTTTACGACCCAAGCGAAAAAAGGACTATGATAATCAAGGGCAGACATCTTGTAAGGGGGCTTCCCGAGCAGCTGGAGATCTCGGAGATAGACATCTATAACGCTATAATCGAGATTGTCAAGGAGTTCGTGGACGCTGCTAAGGAGGTTCTGGAGCAGACTCCTCCCGAATTGGTGGGGGATATTTACAATAACGGTATCATTCTCACGGGCGGCGGAGCACTTATCGGAGGGCTTGACAAGATAATGTCCTCGGCAATAGGTATTCCATGCCGTGTGGCAGAGGACCCGCTTTCCTGTGTGGCAAAGGGCACGGGA
>JAEDOB010000182.1 GCA_016302225.1 Oscillospiraceae bacterium
CGGGGGCGCTGCCCCTCGACCCCGCCACCTTTGAAAAGGTGGACGAAACTTTTATATTTGCTTTTGTATTGATTTTCTTTTGGATTTGCGTTATAATTATAAAAAAGGACGGTGAACCAAATGACCTTATCAGACCCCATAACAAACCTGAAAGGCGTCGGCGAAAAGCGGGCAAAGCTGTATAAAAAAATCGGCATAGAAACCGTCGGCGACCTGCTGGACAGATTCCCCCGAGGGTACATCGACTACACCTCCCCCGTCAGTATCTCGGAAACCGTCCTGAACGAGTATAACGTCATTTGCTGCACCGTCAAGCAGATAATGCAGCCCGCAAGGATACGCAAGGGGCTGACCGTTTTCAAAATAATCGTCACCGACAGCACCGACGACCTGACCGTTGTCATCTACAACAACCCCTACGCCGCCGACGTTTTCAAGGCGGACGGCGAATTTCTCCTCTACGGCAAGGTCACAGGCGGCTTCACACGTCGGGAAATGAACTCTCCCCAAGTCATTCGTGGGGATGCCGACAGCAAAATTCTCCCCCTCTACCACCTGACCGAGGGGCTGACAAACCCCATGATAATCACCAACGTGAAGGAGGCAATAAGCAGCGTCGGGCATCTTCTTGTTGACTATATGCCCCGTGAAATTTTGTCGGAAAATACGCTTTGCACCCGTGAATATGCCGTCGAGAATATCCATTTTCCCATGGACGACAGGGCGATAATTCTGGCAAAAAAACGCCTTGCCTTCGACGAATTTTTCTTCCTTCGCTTGGGAATGTCCTATCTGAAAAATCATCAGCGGACAAAAAGCAGCTTCAAAATGAAGTCGGTTTCCATGGCACCATTTGAAAAATCGCTGCCCTTTGAGCTGACAAATGCCCAGAAAAAGGCGGTTTCCGAGATTTGCGGGGATATGCTGGGCGGATTTCCCATGAACAGGCTGGTTCAGGGAGATGTGGGTTCGGGCAAGACCGCAGTTGCGGCGGCGGCTTGCTATTTTGCGGCGGAAAACGGCTGTCAGGCGGCACTTATGGCACCTACGGAAATTCTGGCGGCGCAGCATTTCAACACACTTTCGGCAATGCTGGAGCCGCTTGGGATAAAGACCGCACTTTTGACGGGTTCCCTGTCCGTCAAGGAGAAAAACGCCGTCCGAAGGGGGCTGAAAAGCGGGGAAATACAGGTAGTTGCGGGGACTCATGCGCTTATTTCAAAGGCAACGGAGTTTTCGTCGCTGGCACTTGTTATCACCGACGAGCAGCACCGTTTCGGCGTAAATCAGCGGGCAATGCTGGCGGACAAGGGGGCAAATCCCCACAAGCTGGTAATGTCCGCAACGCCTATCCCCCGCACGCTTGCGCTGATGATATACGGAGATCTGGACATTTCCGTCTTAAACGAATTGCCCAAGGGCAGGCAGCCTGTGGACACCTTTGCGGTTACGGGAAAGCTTCGTGAGAGGGCTTACGGGTTTGTCAGAAAGCAGCTGGACGAGGGCAGGCAGGGGTATATAGTCTGTCCGCTTATCACGGACACCGAGGGGGATTCCGAGCTTATCGCAGCGGAAAAATATGCCGAGGATCTGAAAAACGGAGCATTCAAAGACTACTCTGTGGGACTTCTCCACGGCAAGATGTCCCCCGCCGAAAAGGACGAGGCAATGCAGCGGTTCAAGGACGGAGAAACTGCGCTGTTAGTGGCAACTACGGTAGTTGAGGTAGGCGTTGATGTGCCCAATGCCGCCATAATGGTCATAGAAAATTCCGACCGCTTCGGACTGTCCCAGCTGCACCAATTGAGGGGACGTGTGGGACGGGGACAGTATAAGAGCTACTGTATTCTTATCACGGACAATCCCACCGAGGAAACACGTCAAAGGCTGAAAATAATATCCTCCACCTCCGACGGCTTCAAGATAGCCGAGGAGGACTTGAAGCTTAGAGGTTCGGGGGACTTTTTCGGGGACAGGCAGCATGGTTTGCCGCCGCTGAAATTTGCGGAGATGTCCTCGGACAGGGAGTTTCTGAACGCCTGTCAGAATGCGGCGAAGAAGATAACCGACACCGACCCCATGCTTGAAAATCACCCAAAGCTGCTTGAAGCGGTTCTGAAAATGTTTGAGTGCGGGGAAAACGGCTTGAATTAAGTGTGAAAAGTGAAAGCAAAATTAAAAGTTTCGCCAGCCTTTTCTAAAGGCTGCAGTGGGGTCAATTTTAAAATCAGAGATTTTAAAATCGGGGGCGGCGCCCCTTGTCGCCCGTC
The DNA here is from genome assembly GCA_016302225.1 of Oscillospiraceae bacterium. Classification (GTDB taxonomy): domain Bacteria; phylum Bacillota; class Clostridia; order Oscillospirales; family Ruminococcaceae; genus UMGS1889. The sequence goes on from JAEDOB010000182.1 coordinate 2,271, forward strand.
GCAACGGGCGAAATCCCCTAAGCTAACAGTAAAAACAAAGTAACATCAAAGCGCACAAAATCAACAGCCCCAACAGCACCGCACACAAAAATAACAGTAAAGCATCAAACCAACGACAACATCAAAAGCAAAGAAAACCATCAACGTGTGCGGTGCTTCGTGAATAATTTTAAAGGCGTCCACGCCTTTAAAATTATTCACACCGCCGATAGGCGGCAAAAAGTCGAGGTTCCCGCAATTTTACGGCAACCCGATAATTTCAGAAAACCCCGGCGGGACGGGAAACCCGTCCCCTACAATACAAAAAAATTCCACTCTCCACATTATTTAGAAAGGACGATAAAAATGCCCGCAAAATCGGGAAAAATACGGCTTGACAGGTATCTGTCCGAGCAGACAAGCTATTCACGGAATGAGATAAAGGAGTTCATAAAGCGGCGTGTGGTCACGGTAAACGGCGAGATCGCCCGCCTTTTTGATATGAAAATTTTACCGGGGACGGACAGCGTTTCTATTGAAGGGAACGCCGTGGAATACCGTGAGCACGTCTATCTCATGCTCAACAAGCCCGCAGGAACGGTCTGCGCCACCCGTGACGAGCTGAGCGAAACGGTTCTGCAGCTTATCCCCGAAAACCTCCGCAGAAAGGGGCTTTTCCCCGCAGGACGCCTTGACAAGGACACGGAGGGCTTTGTGTTCATCACCGACGACGGGGAGCTGGCACACCGTATGCTCTCCCCGAAAAATCACGTGGAAAAGCTGTATTACGCCGAATTGTCCCAGCCGCTGGACGAGTCCGCCATAGAGCTTTTTGCATCGGGAATGACTATTGACGGCGGCGAAAAATGCCTGCCCGCAAAGCTGACATTCCCCGACCCGTCCGACAGAAAAAAGGTGCATATCACCCTTTGCGAGGGAAAATTCCATCAGGTAAAAAGAATGGTGCATGCGGCGGGAAGTGAAGTCGTATATCTCAGACGGATAAGGATAGGCGGGGTGACTTTGGACGAGGATCTGCCTTTGGGAGCCGTTCGGGAAATGTTGCACAAAGAAGTCGAAAATATTATTGCACTTTAACAAATTTCCGCCAAAAAAAGAATTTTCGTCAGTTTTTTTTCGTCAAACTAAATAAATACCGAATTATAAGTTTGGATAATTATAGTCTTGAAAAAATTTCAAAATATTGTTATGATAATAACAGAGCCGAAATTGTGTTGTTATTCCGTACGGATATTTTTATCCGATTGGAATTTTAGTCGGAGCATCACTGCGGAAACATAACGCTGCGGCAGAATTAATTCTTTAGGGAGGTCCTCAAAAAATGGCAAGTTTGTCACTCAGAAACATTTATAAGAAGTATCCCGGCGGCGTAGTAGCCGTTTCTGACGTAAACCTCGAGATCAAGGACAAGGAGTTCATCATTCTCGTTGGTCCTTCCGGATGCGGTAAGTCTACTACCCTCCGTATGATCGCAGGTCTTGAAGAAATCTCCGAAGGTGAGCTGTACATCGGCGACCGTCTTGTAAACGACGTTGCTCCTAAGGACAGAGATATTGCGATGGTTTTCCAGAACTACGCTCTGTATCCTCATATGACAGTTTTCGAGAACATGGCTTTCGGTCTGAAGCTCCGTAAGGTTCCTAAGGACGAGATCGCAAGAAAGGTTGAGGAAGCTGCAAGAATTCTCGACATCTCCCACCTTCTCGACAGAAAGCCTAAGGCTCTTTCCGGTGGTCAAAGACAGCGTGTTGCGCTGGGTCGTGCTATCGTTCGTGAACCTCAGGTATTCCTCCTCGACGAGCCTCTGTCCAACCTGGACGCTAAGCTGAGAGCTCAGATGAGAACCGAGATCTCCAAGCTCCACCAGAAGCTGGGTACAACATTCATCTACGTAACTCATGACCAGACTGAGGCTATGACCATGGGTGACCGTATCGTTGTTATGAAGGACGGTTTCGTTCAGCAGGTTGATTCTCCTCAGAATCTGTATGCTTCTCCCGTAAACCAGTTCGTTGCAGGCTTCATGGGATCTCCTCAGATGAACTTCGTTGACGCTGTTCTCAGAAAGATCGACGGAAGATACAACATCGAATTCGGTTCCGAGGACACCAAGACCTCCAGAGGAAAGAAGTACTATGTTGAGCTGCCCGACGCTAAGGTTGATGACCTTGCACTTTCCGAGCTGGTTGACAAGGAGATCATCATGGGTATCCGTCCCGAGAATATCCACGATGAGGAAATGTTCCTCTCCGCTGCTAAGACCGGTGTTATCGAGTGTAACGTTGAAATCACCGAAATGATGGGTGCTGAAACATACCTGTACCTGAACTGCGAGGGTATTCCTCTTACTGCAAGAGTTGACCCCAGATCTACCGCAAGACCTCAGGACGTTATCAAGGTTGCTATCGATCCCAACAAGATCCACATCTTCGACAAGGAAACCGAAAAGACCGTTATCAACTGATAATTGTTTTACAAAGAATAGTTTGCCGCCGTGCCTTT
>JAEDOB010000183.1 GCA_016302225.1 Oscillospiraceae bacterium
CATCTGTTTATTATGACATTTTCTCGGGCTTGAACCTTACCTGACTTAGAATAGGAGATCGACCCTATGAAACATTTTTTACGCAAGATGCTGTGCTTTTTCCTTGTTATGCTGATGATACCCCTGCTTTCGCTGACCGCATGGGCGGAGGATTACAGCGCTGAGCTGAATTCTCTGCACTTTGATATTGCATTGCAGGAGGACGGAAGCGCACTTATCACCGAAACAAGGGAGATCGTGTTCAACGGTGAGCATGAGTTTTCCCGCTATGGGGTGGATAATATATTCGTCGGTCCCCGTGTGTTCAGCGATTGGCAGGTTGCCATCGACGGGACGTCTGTACCACAGCTTGATGAACCCGACAATGAAAACCGTCCCGAGAACACCTTTGCGGTGGAGGGCAGCGCCGAGGGAAATACCGTCTATATATATTTCCGTCAGCAGGACAGCGGCACACGAATCTTCCAAATCAGCTATCGTGTGGAAAATGCCGTAAAGCTCTATTCCGATGTGGGCGAGTTTTTTTGGAATCTGACCGCAGAGAACGGCATTTCCAATATTGGCACGCTTACCGCTGCATTAACAGTACCCGAGGGTATTCCGACAGAAGATTTTCTCATCTGGGCGCATGGACCTCTTAACGGCACATTTGAAAAACAGCCTGACGGTTCTGCGGCATTACGGGTTGACAATGTTCCGTTGGGGACGATCGTCGATATACGTTCCACTCTGCCTGTGGAATACTTTTACGGCGGTTGGGAACAGCAGGGCGAAGCACTCCCCGACATTTTGGCAGAGGAAAAGGAGTTTGCCGACAGCGCAAACGCCAAGCGTGAGGAAGAGGAACGCTGGCGGGCAGAACGGGAAGCCTATTGGGCAGAGCGGGAAGCATGGGAAGCAAAGCACCCCGTTTTAAGCTCCGTTGAGCAGTTTTGCAGTTCGGTTCTGGATTCAGTCCTATACTTCCTTGAAGAATATGGCACAATTGTGCTTTTCATTATTATCTTTGTCTTTCCGCTTCTTTTATTTACAGGCTTCTTTGGCATATTTACACGCATTTTGAATGGGGTCAAGCTGAAAAAGTTCAGGAAGAAACCCGCCCAATCACCCGAGTATTATCAGAATTTGCCCGATGACCGACCTGCACCTGTTGTTGACAGACTGCTCCATTTCTACGACGGAAAATCAAGTGTTTCCCGACAGATTTCTGCGGCAATGCTGGAGTTGAACTTCAAAAGGCTTATCCGATTCCGAACGGCTGCAGGGGATACCGAGATATTGCTGAATGAGCAGCTCGGAGCGGATATGTTTCCCAATTCTGTAACGCAGGAAAACGCCGAACCGACCTCTGAGCCGAGTTACCGGGAGGCTTTGTGGGATTTTCTTCGGAATTCTGACAATGGAAGCGGAAGTATCTCTATAAAGGCTCTCAAAAGGTATATTAATGACGATTTAGATGCAGCCTTGAAATTCCGTAACAACTTCCGGGGTGCAGTGGAAAGAGAATATGCGAAATGGGTCAAATCTGAGAATTTGGAAAGACAGTCCTCCAAAAAAGTCAAAATTCGGCTTATCATTGCGGGGGGAGCAGGTATACTTGCGGTGCTGATCTGCATGTTCAGTACGCTGTATGACGGCGTTCAGGTCGGGGCCTCCCTTTTGGCGGGGTTGGCAGTCTTTGCGGCAGTGTTTATAACGTTTTCCATTTTCCGATTTGGAATTGATCTCATGCAGCAGCTAAACCCCTGCTTTATTTTAGATCAGAAGTCAGAGGACGACTTAGCACTATGGGAAGCCTTTGGACGCTTTTTGAATGATTTCATCGGCTTTGTGGATAAGGAACTTCCCGATCTTTCCGTATGGGAGGAGTACATGGTCTATGCCGTTGCTATGGGCTATGGCAAAAAGGCTGCAAAGGCACTGGCATTAAAGTATCCGGAAGCCCGCTCTGCAAATTCTGACGCCTATGATGACGATATGTACTATTGGCTGGAGAATATGGCTATTTATGACGCAATGGATTACATCGGAAGAGAGGTGGCTGAGGTCAAGGCACCCGTTTCTTCCGACAGCAGCGATTGGAGCGACAGCGATGGCGGCGGAGGAGGCTTCTCCGATTCAGGCGGCGGCAGCGACAGCGGAAGCGGCGGCGATTTCATTGATTGATGCTTAACACTTATTAATGGTGTTTAGTATAAAGCAGGCTGATAAGTATTTCATGTCAGCCCAAAAAAGATTAAAGGAGAAATATTTTATGAAAAAAGCAAGAATCATTTTAACAATGTCTATGGTCATGTGTCTGCTTACAGCTTGCGGAGGTACATCGGGTTCAGGCACAGAAACCACAACAACAGTTGCATCGGAAACGACCGTGAGTGCGGCGGTTTCCGAAACGGTAACAGAGTCTGTAACAGAAGCGGCAGCAGAGTCTTCTGAAACGACAACTCAGACCGAAGCTGAGAACGCTCAGGCCGAAGTACTTTATGCCGTTTTTGCTGCTGATGACGTAAGAGAATATCCCGTTGAAAATACAGGCGCAAAGAAAACTGCCGAGGAGCTGGCAGCAGCGCTTACCGAGCTGACAGGACTGGACTTTACCGTTACCGTTACCACTGTCGATGAAGGCTTGGTCGTTGACTGGTCTGCAGATTCTACACTGGTTGCGGGACTTGATGACCGTGAGCAGAAGGAGGAGTTCCATTTCTTTGACAATGTTTCGCTGAACTGGTTCATGATGGACAGTCTTTGTCACACTCTGACCGAGAATCTCGGTGTTGAAATTGTGTATTACACCATGGACGGCGGCGAGGAGCTGGTCGTTAAGGAAATGCCTTCTTCAGCTGTATTCCCCGTTGATGTCCCCTATTTGGGCTCTGATTTTTACATGGCTCATGACAATGAGAACAGCGAGTTTGCCCGCACTAGGGGTCTGTGGAGATTAGACGGTGCAACAGACACAGCAAGCATTGAGATGGACGGCTTAGGCGAATTTATCATGTACTATGCAAGCGGTGCGGTGGAAGCTACCGGATACATTGAATGCGTTGACGAATATGAAGACGGCAGCGTTATTATGTATGATCTGTACACTTATGAGGGTGAATTTGTCACAGGCTTCAGTTTTGATTCGGACACTCAGATACATATCGGCAATGACGATGGAATGGTCTACAAGCTGGATACACAGTCTGCTTATCAGGGCCTTTGGGTCTATCCCGAAGGAGTTTATCTTGAGATCAGCGGCGATACATGGAAGATCTATGCAGAGGACAAAACCACTAAGCTTGACGAAGGACCGGTGCAGTACGAAGATGACGCTGCTTACCTGATGAACGCCGATGGCTCCTCAGGCGGCGGAAAGGTTAACTTTGACGAAAACTACAGCCTTGTTGACGGCGAAATCGTTCTGACCTACATGGGCGAATCTCTTAATGACAACGATGAAACTCCTAAGGGCTGATGATACTGTTCCTGCCTTGGCGTTATCATGAGAAAGGAAATGAAGAATATGGACGAAAAGAAGATCATGGCAGATGATAAGCTGGAAGCTGAACTGAAAGCCCTTCGGTGCAAGGAAAAAACTTTCACAATACTGATGTTTGGTTCCTTTGCTGCATTTTTGGTGTTTGCATTTATGGGAGTCGTACCGATGATAGTGATCGGCTTGGTGTTGTTTGTAGTGTTTATGTGTAATTCAGTCAGAACACAAATCAAGATACAAGATCTCCTTAACGAGAATGTTATCAATGTTGTGCTGAAGGAAGCGCTGGGTGCTGATGTGGAATATAAACCGTGGGAAAAAATAATCCCCGATAAAACGATGCTTCCGTTTCCCTATTGTGATGAAAACGGCAGTCAGCATATCAAGGCAGTCTACAATGGGATGAACATTGAGCTGGGCAACATTACGTTTTTCAATAAGGAAGAGTACCAAGACCAGGACGGCACCTCTACAAAAAGTGTTCCGCAGTTTAAAGGACAGTGGCTCATCTGCAGTCTTGGCTTGGAACTGCCCTGCAACGTATATATCTCCGAGGTAAGTAAAAATGACCGCATAAGCATGGAGGGCAATGTCAAGACGGGAAACGAACGGTTTGACATGCACTTCCGTGTAAAAGCGGATGATGAACAGACGGCTCATCGCATACTCACACCGCAGATGATGGAATATATTTCTATTATGGCAGACAAGATCGGCTGTCCTGTCTATCTGTCCTTTCAGCGGGGCGGAAGGCTCAACGTGGGTATAAAGACCGAGCATGAGATCTTTGAAAATGGAGATGGCAAGGCAGATCTTGAAGCGCTTCGCCGAAGATTTATAAGTGAGCTGCATGGGGTGATCGATGTTATCGACATGCTGCACTTGAAGGAGATAAATTTATGACGCTGGAAACTGCTCTTATATTGTTTGTGCTTGCTGCGGCAGGTTTATGGCTGACCTTTAAATATATGCGCAACAAGCCTAAGCTTCGCATAATCTGTCTTGTGCTGTTGTCTTTGATAGCGCTGGCTCTTTTGGGATATATCGTTCTTTGTTTTATTTTTATTGATGCGATAATGGAGCAGCCGCCTTCGCCATGATCAAAGCATATATGCGGTACAATTCTTTCGCAGTTTGATGTTTCTTTTTATACTAAAAGCCAATAGATTTTCTTATTTCTGAAATCTATTGGCTTTTGTACCCTTGTGGGAACAACCGCTGATAAGTATTCTTCTGCCGTTTTCCTCAATAAG
>JAEDOB010000184.1 GCA_016302225.1 Oscillospiraceae bacterium
ATATGGATATCGAAGCCCTCTCTCTCGAAAACGGGGTCGGGCTTAACGGTAATGGCAACTCTCAGGTCGCCTGCGGGACCGCCGTTCAGACCGTGATGTCCCTGACCTCTTACGTTCATTGTCTGACCGTCTGCGATACCGGGGATAACATTTACGGAAATTGTCTTTGATACGGTCGTTCTGCCCTGACCGTGGCACTTGGGACAGGGATTTGTGATGACCTTGCCCTTACCGCCGCACTTTGGGCAGACCTTCTGCGAGGAGATCATACCGAACGCCGTCCGCTGAGTTACCTTTACGGCACCCGAGCCGTGACAGTCGGGGCAGGTGTCCGCAGATGAGCCCGCAGCCGCACCTGTACCGCCGCACTCGGTACATTTTTCCATTCGATTGATGGGAACGTCGATCTTTGCGCCCTTGCAAGCCTGCTCAAAGGTAATGGTAGCTTCAACGTTAATGTCCTGTCCTCGTCTGGGGGCGTTGGGATTTGCCGAACGTGAGGACGTTCCGCCGCCGAAGCTGCCGCCGAAGAAGCTTGAGAAAATATCGTTGATGTCGCCGAAGTCCCCGAAACCGCCCGAAAATCCGCCGCCAAAGCCACCGCCGCCGTAGGAGGGGTCAACTCCCGCATGGCCGAACTGGTCGTATCTCGACTTCTTATCGGGATCGGAAAGCACCTCGTAGGCTTCGTTTACCTCTTTGAACTTTTCCTCGGCGGTCTTGTCGCCGGGGTTAAGGTCGGGGTGATATTTCTTTGCAAGCTGACGGTACGCTTTTTTTATCTCGTCCTCGGACGCACCCTTTGCAACGCCGAGCACTTCATAGTAATCCCGTTTATCAGCCATAAATTTCTGCTCCTTTAATCAGCGTAAGCACTGCGGAGAGTATACGCCCCCCGCAATGCCGCCGTTTAGATATTAAATATTAAACCTCTGTATAGTCGGTGTCAACAACGTCACCGTCGAAGCTGCCGTCCTTGTTCTCGTTGAACTCGGCTGCACCGCCTGCCGCTGCACCCTCTGCTGCGCCTGCCTGTGCGCCTGCTGCCTTGTATACCTTCTCGGACAGAGCGTAGAATGCCTGCTGGAGAGCGTCGGTCTTAGCCTTGATATCCTCGGTGTTGTCGGTCTTGAGAGCCTCCTTGAGGTCATTCAGCTTAGCCTCGATGGGAGCCTTATCCTCGGCTGTTACCTTGTCGCCGAAGTCCTTGAGAGCCTTTTCGCACTGGAATACCATATTGTCGGCACCGTTCTTGATGTCAACGGCTTCCTTGCGCTTCTTATCCTCCTCGGCGTACTTCTCGGCTTCCTCAACAGCCTTGTTGATGTCCTCCTTGGACATATTTGTGGAGGCTGTGATGGAGATGTCCTGCATCTTGCCTGTGCCCATATCCTTAGCGGAAACGTGTACGATACCGTTTGCGTCGATATCAAAGGTTACCTCGATCTGAGGGATACCTCTGGGAGCGGGAGCAATGCCGTCCAGACGGAAGATACCCAGCTGCTTGTTGTCCTTAGCGAACTCTCTTTCGCCCTGGAGAATGTTAATATCAACAGCTGTCTGATTGTCTGCATATGTGGAGAAGATCTGAGATTTCTTTGTAGGAATGGTTGTGTTTCTCTCGATCATCTTTGTGCAGACGCCGCCTGCGGTTTCGATACCGAGGGAAAGAGGAGTAACGTCCAGAAGGAGAAGTCCCGTAACGTCGCCGCCGAGAACACCGCCCTGCAGTGCAGCACCCAGAGCAACGCATTCATCGGGGTTGATGCCCTTGAAGGGTTCCTTGCCGAGCTGTGTTCTTACAGCCTCCTGAACAGCGGGGATTCTGGAAGAACCGCCGACCATGAGTACCTTGTCTATCTGAGATGCGGACAGTCCGCTGTCGGAAAGTGCCTGCTTAACGGGTCCCATTGTAGCCTGAACAAGATCGGAGGTCAGCTCGTTGAACTTAGCCTGTGTAAGGGTCATTTCAAGGTGCTTGGGACCTGTTGCATCTGCGGTGATATAGGGCAGATTGATGGAAGTCGTGGTGGAGGAGGACAGCTCGATCTTAGCCTTCTCAGCTGCCTCTTTCAGACGCTGCATAGCCATCTTGTCGTTAGCAAGGTCAATGTTTTCAGCCTTCTTGAATTCGTCCAGCATCCAGCGGATAATTCTCTCGTCGAAGTCGTCGCCGCCCAGATGGTTGTTACCTGCTGTTGCAAGAACCTCTGTTACGCCGTCGCCCATTTCGATAATGGAAACATCGAAGGTACCGCCGCCCAGGTCGTAAACCATGACCTTCTGGTCAGCTTCCTTGTCGATACCGTAGGAAAGAGCAGCAGCAGTAGGCTCGTTGATGATTCTCTTAACGGTCAGACCTGCGATCTGTCCTGCGTCCTTTGTAGCCTGACGCTGAGCGTCGGTGAAGTATGCGGGAACGGTGATAACAGCCTCTGTAACCTTTTCGCCCAGATAAGCTTCTGCATCTGCCTTCAGCTTCTGGAGGATCATTGCGGAGATTTCCTGAGGAGTGTACTTCTTGCCGTCAATGTCTACCTTGTAATCGGAGCCCATGTGACGCTTGATGGAAGAAACAGTCTTTTCGGCGTTTGTAACCGCCTGACGCTTTGCTGTGCTGCCGATAAGTCTTTCGCCTGTCTTGGTGAAGCCTACAACGGAAGGTGTTGTTCTTGCGCCCTCGGAGTTAGGGATAACGACAGCGTTGCCGCCCTCCATAACTGCTACACAAGAGTTTGTTGTACCTAAGTCAATACCGATGATTTTGCTCATAAAAGATCTTCCTTTCCTTGTTTTGGTTTATTCAAATTTTACGGATTTGCTACTGCGACCATTGCGTGGCGGATAACCTTTCCGTTAAGGGTGTAGCCCTTTTGGAATACCTGACAAACCTCGTCCTCGCCGAAGTTTTCGTCAGAAACCTGAGTTACCGCATTGTGCATATTGGGGTCAAAGGGCTTGCCTAAGGCATCTATCTCTTCAACACCCTGCTTTTTGAGAATTTCGGCGTACTGATTGAATATCATCTGTATGCCCTTTTTGTAATTCTCGTCGGCTGTTTCCGTGGCAAGCGCACGTTCAAAGTTATCAATGACCGACAAAAACTCAACGATAACATCGCCCTGTGCCTTTGCCGCTGCGTCCTGCTTGTCCTTGAGGGAACGCCTGCGGAAGTTGTCATATTCCGCTGCCACCCGCAGATATTTGTCCTTTTCTGCGGCAAGCTGTTCGGTCAGCTCCTCTATCTGCTTGTTTTTCTTAAAAATTTCGTCCTCACCTTCCGTATCGGGAGTATTTTCCTCCGCAGCTTCGGCTTCGGGGGCTTCTGCGGCTGTTTCTTCCTCTGCCGCCTCCACCGACGTTTCCTCGGCTCCTTCGGAATTTTCCAAAATTTCTTCACTCATTTCTATCTCAGCTCTCCTTTCAATCGTTTGTAATGTCTTCGTCATCTTCTTCCGTAATCATTCTCGAAATTTTCTCCGAGAAATATTCTATATAAGGTATTATCTTGGAATAATTGATGCGCATGGGTCCGATAACTCCCAAAGAACCCGCATTGCGCTTGCCCTTTTTGATGGGATATACCACCATGCTGGAGTTGTTCATAACAAAGCCATCCTCGCCGAACATTACCTGAATCCCGCTGAAGCTTTCGTCCAAAAGCTTGGTGACTTCGTTTTTGTTTTCCAGGAAACGGATAATTTCCGTCTGGTCTATCTCCTTGCAGGTCAGCAGATTTTTTTCACCGCTGACACGGACATCGTCCGCACCCAGACCCTTTGCCAGCTCGTAAAAGCCCTTCATAAGGGGCGTCAGCGTCACCATATAGGTGCCGAGGGCTTCGGTCAGCTTGTCGATCATCTCGTCGGAAAGCTGTTCAATTGCCAGCCCTTCAAGATTTTCAGCCATAAACTTTGAGAAGAAGTCAAGCTGTTCGGAGGTAAGGTCGAATTCCAGGCGGCATATCTTGTTCTGAATGCTACCCGCCGACGTTACCATAAGCAGCACGTACATGCGCTTTCCCGTGGGGATAACTTCCGTCTTTGTTATAACCGAAAATTTTGGGGATATGTTCTGAACAACGGCTGCGCATTGGGTCAGCTCCGCAAGAGCCTTTGAAGCACTTTCGATAAGAGCGTCCTCAGTGGGTATCTCAATGTCGTCCAGATAGCTGTCCAGCATACGCTTTTCTTCATCGGTAATGCTCCGTTCGGGCATCAGCTTTTCGATGTAGAGGCGAAATCCGCTGAATGTGGGGATACGTCCTGCCGAGGTATGGGGCTGTTCGAGATGCCCAAGCTGCTCAAGGACAGCCATATCATTTCTGATAGTAGCGGCGGAAACGTTCAGACCTGTTCTTTGCTGAACCGCCTTAGAGCCTACGGGTTCGCCTGTGAGGATATATTCATCAACGACAGCGGCGAGTATCTTTAGTTTCCTGTCATCAAGCACATTGTTCACCTCCGTGGGATTTGTTATCACTCTTGTTTGCTGTGTGTTAGCACTCATTCTCTCTGAGTGCTAATTATAATTATACACACTTATTTGGGAATGTCAAGGGGTTTTCGTTCGGCAAATTGCACAAATTTTGCAAGCAAAGCGATAAAGAACGCAGCGAAAAAAGAAAAAAAGCCGCGCGCAGCGCAAAAGAAAAAGCGCCGCAGGCATCTAAAGCGCCTTGGGGTCCAGCCCTTGGGCGCTAGCAAGGGCTGGTCGCTC
>JAEDOB010000185.1 GCA_016302225.1 Oscillospiraceae bacterium
GGAGAATTTCAGTAAGGATCTGTCGCACCTTGAGGGAATTTACGCAAGCAACTGGGGAACACAGATGCTTACTCATACCAATTCTAAGGTGGTAGGAAAGGTCACCCGTCCCGACGAGGACAAGCGCAAGCAGCTCCACGATGCAATCACCGCAACAGACGGAGTTTACAACACGGGTATCCTTATTTCGCCCGCCAGCGGTTTGCAGATCATTTCTATGTATAAAGCCGTAAAGAATGATTCGGGCGAATATATCGGTCTTGGCGGTATCGGGATTTTCACAGACGGTCTGGTGGAAAAGCTTGATGATCTTGGTCTTGAGGGAATGCCGTTAGCGCAGTATTACCTTGTCAACGTGAACACAGGTGAATACATATTCCACCCCGATGCGGAAAAGATAACGACTATTGCCGAGGAACAGTTCGTTACCGACATTATCGCAAAGGTAAAGGACAGCGGCGGCGAGATCTGCGATTACATAAAATACAAGGAATCGGGAACGGAATATATTGCCGCATTCAACAGCATAAGCAGTCAGGGCTGGGTATTTATTATGGCAGACAATACCGCAGAGGTTTTTGCGTCGGCAAATAATCTCAGGATAATGCTTTCGATAATCTGCATTCTCGGTGCGATAGTGCTTTCGGTAATTGTCTACTTTGTTATCAAGAATATCGTTCGTCCCATTCAGGTAGTTGAAAATGCTATTGTTAATATCGGTAACATTCAGCTTGACGCTGCCGATGAGGTGAGCGGTCTGACATCGAGAAATGACGAGATCGGTCACATTGCGTCCGCTACACAGCAGCTTTGCTCCAATCTGAAAAATGCTGTCGGTGATATTGGACGTATTTTAGGTGAGATGGCGGACAAAAATCTTGCAGTGGATACCGAACTTAACAGCGGTTATTATGCGGGAGATTTTGGTGAACTGCTTGACGACCTGCGCAGAATACAGACAAATCTTGTTGATGTAATGGGAAATATCGTTACTGCCGCCGAGCAGGTAAACAGCGGTTCGGGTGAGGTGGCATCGGGCGCACAGGTGCTTTCCGAGGGAACTATTGAGCAGACCGCTTCTATTGAAGAACTGGCGCACAATATCAGGGACTTTGATTCTCAGGTTCTGGCAAATTCCGAAAAATGTACCGAGGCACGCCGTCTTATTGAAAAGACTTACGATTATGCAAACGACGTAAACGAAAAGATGACCAAGCTGACTTCGGCTATGGAAAATATCAACGACACGTCCATGAAGATAGGAAATATCATAAAGACTATCGAGGACATTGCATTCCAGACAAATATCCTTGCGCTCAATGCCGCAGTTGAAGCAGCAAGGGCAGGCGCAGCGGGCAAGGGCTTTGCGGTAGTTGCAGATGAGGTCCGCAATCTGGCAGCAAAATCCGCAGAAGCCGTAAATGACACGACCGCACTTATTGAAAGCTCCCTTGAAGCGGTAAACAGCGGTGCAGGCATTACTTCGGAAACTGCCGCCGCCATTCGTTCGCTCAGTGAATATACCGAATCCGTTAAGCAGCTGGTGGAGAGCATTGCCGAGGCAAGCATTTCGCAGTCAGAAATGATAAAGACGGTCAACAGCGAGATAGACCGCATTTCCAACGTTGTCCAGGCGAATTCCGCAACCGCCGAGGAAAGCGCAGCCGCTTCCGAAGAGCTTTCGGGACAGGCAGGAATGCTCAAGGAGCTTATTGGCAGCTTTGAACTTTGATTTATTTTACTGCATAGGAAAGCCGCACACAGAGGAAAAGCTTTGTGTGCGGCTTACTTATTTTGCAAGCTTTCTGACGGCGTGGATAAGTCCGTCGACCTCTTCGGGTTTGTTAAGGGTGGACGGTGCAAAGCGGACGCCGCCGTCGGGTAGGGTGCCGATGCTTTTGTGCGCAAGCCCCGAGCAGTGCAGTCCTCCTCGGAGAGCAAAGCCCATATCACTGAGCTTTGAGGCGGTTTCGTTGGACGGCATTCCCTTGATATTGAACAGCACTATGGGGAGATATTTTGCGCCGTTCTCACGGTAAATTGTAACATTTGTGAGAGGTGCTATCCCCGAAATAAAACGGCTGCAAAGCTCGCTTTCGTATCGGTAGATACGCTCCGTTGTAAGTCTGCGGACGTATGAAACGCCTGCATTTAGGGCGATTATCCCCGCAGTGTTCACCGTGCCGCTTTCGAGGGCGTCGGGGAGAAAGTTGGGCTGTTCAAGCTCCACAGAGGTGCTGCCCGTGCCGCCTTGGATAATGGGGGAGATGGGGAATTTTCCGTCGGTAATGAGCAAGCCTGTGCCCGTGGGACCGTAAAGTGCCTTGTGTCCCGCTGTGCAGAGGACGTTGATGCCGTCCGACAGGCTTATGGGAATAACTCCGCACGCCTGCGCACCGTCAACGATGAAGCAGATGTTGTTTTCCGCTGCAATTTCTGCAATTTCACGGAACGGGAGTATCTGTCCCGTGACGTTGCTGCCCGCAGTACAGATTATCGCCTTTGTTTCGGGACGTATCAGTGCCCTGAACGATTGTATAGTCAGCTTATCTTCGGGAAAAACCTCGGCAATGCTGAACCTTACTCCCGTTTTCGACATAGCATAAACGGGACGGGCGACAGAGTTGTGCTCAAAGGACGAGATTATTACGTGGTCGGAGGGCTTAACTATCCCCTTGATGGCAAGGTTTAGGGCGTGAGTGCAGTTTAGGGTGAAAATGACGTTTTCGGGTTCTGCCGAAAACATTTCCGCAATGTTTTTTCTTGCGGCGAATACTGCCTCCGCCGCTTTCAGGGACAGGGAGTGACCGCTTCTGCCCGGATTTCCGCCGTATCTTTCAAGCGCAAGAGCGGCGGCTGCCTTGACTGAGCGAGGCTTTGGAAAGGTGGTGGCTGAGTTGTCAAAGTTTATCATATCACGTGCCTTCCGTAACTCCTCGGGGGACTATTCCGCCGCTTTCCAGAATAGCCGCAATATTTTCTATGTCGCCCCACGCTTTTATGCTGTAACCGCAGCCGGAAGCAAGGTTTTTAGGCGTTCGGATAACGTCGCACTTTATTCCCGATGTGCGGAGAAGCGTCTGCGCTTTCATAGCATAGGTGATGGAAGCCAGCGCAATTATATAGTTTTTCATATTGTTCACCTCTTGCATAACGGTGCGTTTTCATTCGGATAATCGACAGGATTCGGGAATGAACCTTTGCAGTCTGTCACTATTATGTTATGCAGGAAGGGCAATCTTGGTTAATGTTTGATATACCCATATTCCGAAGGATATACCGCAATGCTCTCGTTTAATGCAGACTGATATATCCCGTGCGGCGGGTCAATATATCCTGCATTGTTTTCGGAATAGCTAACAGGAATCGCTTTATTATAATAAGAGGGGCTGAAAAAGTAAAGCTTATAGCGGTTATCATAAATTGTCATTTCGGGGTCGGAGTGTTCATCGGGTATCCGATAATTGATGGTAGCATAGCCGTTTTGCCTTGTAAATATATCCCCAACAATGCCGCCTTCCGATTCTATTTCCGAAAATGCCTCGGAAAAATCACCGAGAGTGTTAAGCTCTTCTGCGGTTATCAATTTGCCGCCGTATTCCCGATATTCGCCCGATTTATAGTCATAGAAAAACCAGTAGGGTTTCCAGGTGTGAGAGCCTGTGGGGGAAGAGGAATCGAAAGCGGACTGCTTTGCGGAGAGAGTACCCATCTGCGTTTCGTCCCGTCCAAGCTGCATACCGCAGCCCGAAAGCACGGATTCTGCGGGATTTCCATTCTTGACCTCATAGACATAGCAGCTTTCTCCATTGCTGAAGGGCTGCAAAATGCACAGACCGTCAACGTCGTAGGCTTCATAGGCGGAGCTTAATTTGTCCGTGACCTCGGAAACCGTTTCGCCGCTAATAAAACGGAGAATATTTCTGCTGTCGGAAAGCTGGAAAAAGCCTTCATAGCTGCCGTTTCCGTCAAAATCTCTGTACATAAAGAAGTTAATATTTTCCGAAAGCTCTTTTGCCTTGTTTAATGCCGAGATATATTCATTGTACAGCTTGGCGGTGTCCTCGGGGTCTGTGCTGTCAATGTCGTAATTGCAAATGGAGATCTCGTTTGCTTCTCTTGCCTGAATTTCATCGGAATTTTCCGTAAGTATATCAAAACGCCATTTCTGATATGCGTCAACATATTCCGCAGAAGTCGTTTCCTTTCCGTATTTGTAATAATAGTGTGTCAGGGGAAAAGAGGGATTTTTGGCGTACGCTTCATTGATAAGGATAGTATCTGTCTTATAACTGCCGTTTTGGGGAGTCAGCTTTTGAATGCTTTCCGCTCGCTGCCAATAGGAATGTTCATAGAAGCTGTGGACATAAACGCAGTTATCTCCTCGGCTCAGCCTTGTATAGCCGTCCCTGCAATAGCCATCGAAGCTGCCCAGCTTTTCGCCGCTTTCAAGGCTGAAAATATCACAGGGCATAGTGCCTTGATTGCCGTTATGATATACCGTATAAATTTCTGGCAGAATATCACCGTCAAAGTCAAAAAGCCCCGTGTATATACTTTCCGACGGGCGGTCGTTGCCTGCCGCAGCTGTGACAATTTCATTTATTCTTCGCATACCGCTGTCGGTCAGCAGACCGTTTTCATCGACATAGGGAGCATTATCCGAGGGAATTTCCTCGGTGGGATTTGTTTCCGATGTGGTCGCAGCAGAGGTTAT
>JAEDOB010000186.1 GCA_016302225.1 Oscillospiraceae bacterium
ACACATCTCACAAGCGACCTTGACAAGGTAGCGGACTACATTGTAATGGTCATTGACGGAAAAATTGCCTGTGATATGCGTGCTGACGAGATAGAGGAAAAATTCGCCGTTGTGACCTGTGACAACAGCGAATATGAAGACGCAAAGGACGTTCTTATCGGTGTTCGCAAGGGAACATCAAGCTTTGAAGCTTTGGTTGAACGGAAAAATCTCGGCAGACTGAAAAACCCCGGAGTGCGCACTCCAAACTTTGAAAATCTGCTGACATTTTTCATCTGGCAGCACAGAAAGGAGGTTGTTGACAATGACCGATAAGGAAATGATAAAGCGTCACAAGGCAGTTATGAGGGCACTGCTTGGGAAGAAATATTTTGTTTCCTTTTATTTGTATCTGGGAATGGCTCTGCTGTTTCCCTTTGCGGGCTGTCTGCTGTTGACTGTTCTTTCGGTAAATGAAAATAAGGATATGCTTTTTCTGACAGCTACCTTGCCTATGCTGACGGGCTTGTACGGAATTTGCGTTTTAGGCTTTTATATGAATATATTTCCCGCAAAATTTTCGGCTTCGGACGCTAAAACTGCAAAAAGTACAGAGATGATGCGCAAGGCATACAACGGCTGTGCGGAAACTGCGGATATATGCGCTTGTTTTCCCATAAACAGGACAGTTATTGTAAAGGGTCTGTGCAGAGGTATCGCCCCTATGACGGCTGTCACTTGTCTGAGTGTGCTGTATCTGGCGGTGCTCGGTGCTGTTTCCGAAAATATCTCGGTGAAGATATATGCGGTGGTCATAGCTGTTTCGCTTATCATATCGACGATCTACGGAGATGCGCTTTTTTTGAAGCAGAACAAAGTGCGTTCCGTTATACTTACAGTTGTCTACTGCATGATGATAATATCATGTACGGCGTTGGTGCTGGGTTCGCTGATAATGGACGAAAATCTGGTGGAAAGGCTTACTTTTCTTAAAATCGCTTCGGGTCTGCCCCTGATAATACTGTCGGTGATATTTGCCGCTTATCAGATATATCTGCTGAAAATCAAGCTGCCGAAGGACGCTGTCGGCACAGCAAGAAACGGCGAAAGAGCGGAGGTGCTCGGCTGATATGAAAAACAATATTGTGCGAAGGACTCTCCGTCAGCTTAGGGCGGACTGGTACGACCTGCTTATTGCGGGGGTAAGCTTTGTTTTGCAGCTGGCATTGTTTCGGCTTTACAAGAGAAATGAGGAGGTTTCCGCAGTGCTTATTCCGCTGCTGCGGGGGTGGATAACGGCGTTCTGGATAATGGGTGCGTCAAGCGGCTTCGGCAGACAGATAAAGCTTTTGCAGACCATGCCCATACGCCGAAATGAGCTTGCCGACCATATGGTTTTCATTGGGGAAAAGCTTATTTATCTGCAATTGATAGGTGCGTTTATTGCTCACACTTTCTGCGATAAAAAGGATCTGGGCTGGGCATTTTCGGCGGAGCTTGTTTCCTTTGCGGTAATGCTTGGGATATATTACCTGTCGGTGGGCGGCATAGCAAAATTTGTAGTTCGTCCCGACAGCGGAACGGTCATTACCGAACTGGCTTTGGGAAAAGCGGTCATTCCCATGTTCCTTGTTTACGGCGTTGTGGGAGTTTTATGCTATATATTCGCACCGCTGTTTTATGATATGTATGATAAAGGATTTACCTATGCTTCTATTATTCCCGCCGTTTTTGTATGGATAGTAATGGTATTTTTCAGAAAGAAAATAGTTGCAAATGTTGAGAAGGCTATGACATTATAAAAAATCGGCTGCCGCAGATGGTTTTTGCGGCAGCCGTTGTATTTCAGCGTCTGAGTCTAACAGTAGCAAAGGAAATAAGGTCGGGAACGTCCTCAACCTCAAGCTTTTTAGGGGGTGCTTCCTGCTGAACGAGATTTTTGTTTCTTTCTTCCGTTATCTTGTCACGTATCCTCAGGAATGCGGCGGCAGCGTCCGGGTCAAAATCGGTGCCGATGCCGTTTTCAATGATACGGAAGCATTCTTCAATGGGCATAGCGTCACGGTAGCAGCGTTTTTCGGAAACTGCATCGAAAACGTCCGCAACAGCCATTATCCTTGCGGGGAGAGGGATATTTTCCCCCGAAATTCCCTCGGGATAACCTCTGCCGTTCCATTTTTCGTGATGATAGCGGGCGACCTCGTAAGCCATGGTTTTGTAGCGTTCGTCGGCAATATGGGAAAATGTGTCACGAACCATCTGTCCGCCCTTTTCGGCATGGGTTTTCATTATGGCAAATTCCGATTCGGTAAGCCTTCCGGGTTTGCATAAAATACTGTCGGGAATGGATATTTTTCCTATGTCGTGAAGGGGGGCTACCATTGCTATGCAGCCGATAAATTCATCGTCGATGATGTCTTTGTAACGCTCTGTTTTGCCAAGCTCCTCCGCCAGCATTTCGGCGTAGATGCTGGTTCTCTTGATGTGTCCGCCTGTGCTTTCGTCACGGCTTTCTACCAGAGTTGCAAAGCCGTATATCATATCCTGATTGTACATGATAAGCGACTCGTAATTGTCCGCATCTTCGCTGAGAAGCTTTGATGTTCTGACGGCAAGCAGCCTTAACAGTGCGGCAAGGCATAAAAGTGTCAGCGTTCTCGGGAGAATTCCGTAAACTGCAAGCCTGTGCAGAGTGGTAAAGTTATGGTCGGTGCGAAGGTCAAGGAAAAATCCCAGAAGCTGTCCCGCAACGGTTACTGCCAGCGTGCAAAAGGTTGAAATGTTTGTGAGTCTTTTGGAAAAATACAGTCCCGCAAGAACTATCGGATAGGCATACACGACCACCGTATGATAGGACAGCACCGAGGTTATCACCAGCAGAAAAAGCTCCGAAAGCGTTATGTACAGATATTTCAGCCATTTGGCGGAGAGCGGGACAAGCCTGTTCAGCAGCTTTGGCAGCAGCAGAAAAACCGCACTCAGGCAGTATGCAATAGTCATATCGGGTTCGTCAATTACAAAAACGCCTACAAGGTTAAGTATATACACGGCTGTGAATATCACAAAGGTTATAAGCATAACGTTTGCGGCGGCTTTGTTTGCGTCCTCTTCGTTTTTGTTGATTATCCTGCTGAGGGTTGCATTGCTCAAGTAAAGTCCCCCTTTTTATGTTACTTTAAATAGCAGTATATCACACTTTCCGTATTAAGTCAACGTCTGTTCCGATTTTATTTGCGGATACGATTGCAATTTGCTTTATAATGTGATATAATGCTGTAAAAGATCAATCATTTGAGGTGAATATTATGGAAATAAAAGGCTATACCTACGGCTGGGACAGTCACAAGGGAATGCTCGGCACGGAAAAATCGGCTGAATCCATAAAGGCAATGGCGGCAATGGGCGGAAACTGGGCTTGTCTTGCCTTTGCGGTGACACAGGAGAAGTTTTCATCGACACGTTTCGGCTTCGATTACAGATGGTGCAATACCGACCGTGAGATAGAAAAGGGCATTGCACAGCTGAAGGAGAACGGCTTAAAGGTCTGCTTAAAGCCTATCCTTAACTGCGAGGATGGCACATGGCGGGCAAATATCACATTCCCCGAAAGAGAATTTCCCGTTTACGACAATACGGGAAAGCTTGTCAGCTACTGGAACGAGTGGTTTTCCTGCTATACTGCGTTCATCTGTCATTATGCGGAAATTGCGGAATATACGGGCTGTGAAATGTTCTGTATCGGCTGCGAGATGATAGGCACGGAGCATAAGGAAGCGGAGTGGCGTGAGCTTATTGCAAAGGTTCGTGAGATATATCACGGTCCGCTGGTTTACAATGCAAATCACGGAAAAGAGGAAAATGTCAAGTGGTTCGATGCGCTGGATTATATCGGGACATCGGCATATTATCCCGTTGCGAAGGAGGGCGGAGCGTCCTCCGATGAAATGCTGAAAGCTTGGGAGCATCACAAAAAGGGGCTTGAATATATCGCCGAAAAGTTCCGCAAAAAGATAATTTTTATGGAAATAGGCTGCCGAAATGCACGGGGCTGCGCTGTTATTCCGTGGGATTTCGTTCACGTTGAATATCCCCGTGACGAGGACGAGCAGTACAATTTCTATGAAAGTGCATTAAAGGCTATGTGGGACGAACCCTATTTTGCGGGATTTTTCTGGTGGGACTGGAAAACATTTTTGCTGCCGCCCGAAAAAATCGCCGTTGACACCGATTTTGGCATTCACGGCAAAAAGGCGGAAAAGCTGCTGACCGATTGGTACACAAACAGATAAACGGAGCGTGACGGAATGGACAAACGGAAAGCCGCGAAAATTATCCTGATGATTTCCTTTATTCCCTATGTACTTGTGCTTTTAAGCGGTATTATCGGTGCGATTTTCGGAGCGGGATTTTTCTTTGATACGGTCTATGGTTGGGACGGTTTTCTTATCGGCATTCTGGGAGCGGGTCTGTCAATGGTCTATATCCCCATACTTCCCGCCTGCCTTATTTATCAGATAGTGTACCTTATCAGAAGCAAGATCGAAGTTATCAAAAAGATACCGTTCAAAAAATTTGCGGTTGTTGCGGGCGGCATTGCTTTGGTCATTATCGGAGTGATACTTTTCGAAAATTTCAAATATCAGATAGGTGCCGCCGCCGAGAAAAATGCCGCAAA
>JAEDOB010000187.1 GCA_016302225.1 Oscillospiraceae bacterium
ACAGATATTCATTCCATACCCGAATGGGGGAAGTGCGTGGTTGTGGATAAATAAAGGGCTCACCATGATCTGTTAATTTTTACTCCATCAAGATTCTTTTCTTTGCCGCAAAGCGATGGGCGGTTGCCTTTCTTTTACGGTTCCGGGGTGGTTAGGCTGAATTTTGGGGAAACTTAAAATGAAGTTTCTTGACATTTCACGGAAAATATGGTAGAATAAATCTGTAATTTTCTTTAGTGGGTGATAATTTTATGTGGGAAAAGATTGGCGAGGTTTTGGATAAGATAGACAATATCGTCTGGGGCATACCGCTTATTGCGCTGATTCTGGTAACGGGTATCGTTCTGACGGTTCGTCTGCGGGGCGTTCAGTTTCGGCGGCTGGGACGTGCGCTGAAATTTATGGTGCAGAATGAGGAAGGCGGTCACGGCGAGGTTTCAAGCTTTGCCGCACTTTGCACATCTCTATCTGCTACCATAGGAACGGGAAACATTGTGGGCGTTGCTACGGCTATCGGCGTTTTGTCGGGCGGACCGGGTGCGCTGTTCTGGATGTGGATTGCCGCTCTTCTGGGTATGGCGACAAAGTACGCAGAGGGCTTTCTTGCCATAAAATACCGTACTATTGACAGTGAGGGACACGTTCTCGGCGGACCTTTCTACTATATCGAAAACGGTATGGGCGCAAAATGGAAATGGCTTGCGAAAACCTTTGCGTTCTTCGGTGCCTGCGTTGGACTTTTCGGTATCGGAACATTTTCTCAGGTAAACGGTATTGCATCGGCTGTTCAGGGATTTTTCGACCCCGACAAGGCAAACACGGTAAGTCTTTTCGGCAATGACTATTCCATCTCCGTTATCGTTACGGGAATTGTGCTGACTATCTGCACGGGGCTTGTGGTTATCGGCGGACTGAAAAGAATTTCCAGCGTTTCTCAGGTAGTCGTTCCGTTTATGGCGATAATTTACGTTCTTGCCTGTCTGACGCTTATTATTTCAAATATCAAGCTGCTTCCGGGCGCATTTGCTGAGATAATCGCAGACGCATTCGGCGCAAGGGCTGTTGCGGGAGGCGTCGGTGCGTCCATTGCAATTGCTGTTCAGAAGGGCGTTGCAAGAGGAATATTCTCAAACGAAGCGGGACTGGGTTCTGCGCCTATTGCCGCCGCTGCCGCAAAGACACATGATACCGTCCGTCAGGGACTTGTTACCATGACGGGAACATTTATCGACACCATCGTTATCTGCACAATGACGGGACTTAGCATTGTAATGATGGGTTCCTGGAGCAACGAAGCCTTAGAGGGCGTTGCGGTCACTGCGGACGCTTACGAAAAGGGACTTTTCTTCCTGCCCGACGGCGTGTGCACGTTTATTCTGATGGCGTGTCTGGTGTTCTTTGCATTTACCACTATCCTCGGCTGGGAATATTACGGCGAACGCTGCCTTGAATATCTCACAAACAGGAGCAAGACTGCCACCGTTGTTTACAAGGTGCTGTACATACTTGCCGTGTTCATCGGTCCCTATATGACCGTTGCGGCGGTTTGGACTATTGCGGATATTTTCAACGGTCTGATGGCACTGCCGAACGTTGTTGCTTTGCTGGCACTCAGCGGTGTTGTTGCCAAGGAAACTAACGAATATTTCCGAAAAGAAAAAGAGAATTGATTTTTCCATAAAAAACGGCTGCTGTCGGTGATTTTGTCATCGACAGCAGCCGTATTTTTTTATTCATTAGCCTTTTTGCGGACTTCATCTGCAAGCCTGTAAAGGTCGTCCAAGGTGCAGAGAGTTCCGCACAAACGGCGGAATTCCGCTGCGCCCTTCATTCCTTTGATATAGTGGGACGCATGGGCACGGGCTTCACGCATGGCGGAATATTCGCCCTTGTTTTTCACCATCATTTCTATGTGATGAAGCATTATGTCAACCCGTTCGGTCTGAGTCGGTTCGGGGAGAAGCTCGCCCGTTTCAAGGTAATGCTCGACCATTTTGAAAAGATACGGTCTGCCGTATGTCCCTCTGCCTATCATAACAAGGTCACAGCCTGTTTCATCGTACATTCGCTTAGCGTCCTCGGGGGACTGAATGTCGCCGTTGCCGATAACGGGTATCTTTACGGCGTCCTTTACCTTTTTGATGTAGCTGATGTCGGCGTTCCCGTGATACATTTGGGTTTTTGTCCGTGCATGAAGGGTGACTGCCGCTGCGCCGCTATCCTCCATAAGTTTGGCAAATTCAATGCAGTTTATGCTGTTTTCGTCCCAGCCCAGGCGAAATTTAACCGTTACGGGGACGGGAACGGCTTTCACCGTTTCCTCGACAATTTTCGCTGCCGTCTGCGGGGACTTCATCAGTGCGGAACCGCTGCCGTTTCCCGCAACCTTTGGCACGGGACAGCCCATATTTATGTCGATGATGTCGGGCTGATATTTCATCAGTTTTTCAGCCGCTTTCGCAACATAAATCGGTTCATCTCCGAAAAGCTGGAGAGCCATGGGACGCTCTTCGTCGGTTACAACGCACAATTCCTCGGTATTTTTGTCGCTGTAACAAAGCCCCTTTGCGGAGATCATTTCCGAAACAACGTAAGCTGCGCCGTACTCCTTGCAGATCGTCCGATAAGCCCTGTCAGCCACCGAAGCCATAGGTGCGAGGGCGGCAGTTTTCTTTATCAGAACGCCGCCGATATTCACGAATTCCATTATCGGTTATCCACCTTTTCGGGATATAGGTCGTGGTTTGCAAGACGGTTTTCGGCTATCTGCTCCCACTTTGTGCCGGGTCTGCCGTAGTTGCAGTAGGGGTCGATGGAAATGCCGCCTCTGGGAGTGAATTTTCCCCAAACCTCGATATATTTCGGGTCCATAAGCTTGATAAGGTCCTTCATAATGATGTTTACGCAGTCCTCGTGGAAATCGCCGTGATTTCTAAAGCTGAACAGATACAGCTTCAATGATTTGCTCTCCACCATTCGCACGTCGGGGACGTAGGAAATGGTTATGCAGGCGAAATCGGGCTGTCCCGTAATAGGGCAAAGGCTGGTAAATTCGGGGCAGTTGAATTTCACGAAATAGTCGTTGTCTTGGTGCTTGTTTACAAAGGTTTCCAGCACCTCGGGGGCGTAGTCGTCGGGATATTTTGTATGCTGATTGCCGAGGAGAGTAACGCCCTCGGTCTCGTTTTTGCTTCTTCCGGTCATTTTATTTTCCTCCGATCATATACAGGATATTTTAACGCCGCTCGGGACTACAAATTTCAGCTTGCCGGGCAGCAGACGGACGGAAAAGGAATTTCGCTCCATAGGAATGGCTTCTCCGTCGCAGTTCAGGAAAAAGGGCTTTTTGTCGTTTACGGTAATATCCAGCCTTGCGGTTCGTATCATATGTATCTTCTGCCCCGTTTTTCCGGGGGAGATGTCCGCAAAGCTTGAGAACAGCCGCCTTCTGTCCGCAAAGGGCATTTCCTCCGCCAGCAGGACGTCCATTATTCCGTCATCGGGTACGGCATTTCGCACGGGGGAAATATTACCGCCAAGGCAGCGTCCGTTAAAGCAGGCGGCTAAGATGTAATTTCCGCTGTAATCCACGCCGTTTGCGGTAATGGTGCAGCTGTAACGCTTGTTCAGCATCAGGTCGGACAGTACGCTGATACGGTAGGGCAGAGTCGGGTCAATGAGTGCGGCTATTTCCATTAAGGGCGTTTCTCTGTTGATCGTGCTGCCTGCGCCCAGACTTATGCAGTTGGGGACGCAAAGCCCGTTTGAAAGCTCCAGCAGGTCTAATCTTCGGGAATTTCCCGTAACAAGAGCCTCCACCGATGAAAATGCTTCGGCAGGCTCAAAGCTTCTGAGAATGCCGTTTGTCAGCCCCACGGGACAGAATGCGACCTCGCAGCTGCCAAAATCGGTTATGCCCGAAATGATGTTCAGAAGGGAGCCCGAGCCGCCCACGGCGTATATCCTGATTATCTCGTTTGAGAAAAAGGAGATCATCTTTGCGGTCATTTCCCGCTCATAGCCCTCATGCTCGGAGATACAGATAAGCGGCTCAATGCCGTATCTTCCGCAGACCTCTTCAATGCTTTTACGCATTCTTTCGCCGGCATCTGTCTTTCCCGCCAGCGGATTTATAATGAAAATATGACGCACCGCATCTGCCCCCCTTTCCGAGATATTCTTAAAGAAATACTGATTAATGTGTGTTCCCCCGCCTTCGGCGGGGGAACACACACCTAGATACGTAACTAAGGCATAAATAAAAGTAAAATTGGTGATTTGATCAACAGTTCCTTAATTCTATTCTATCACAACAAAATGTATTTTATCACACGTATTTTTTAGCGTTTTGGAATTAATAACTAAACGTTTTTTTAACGGGAAGGCTTTCGGCGGCGGGGGAGCGTTTCCCCATAAATATCCGCCTTTGCACAAAAACGTTTCAGACATTTTACATTAAAAGGTTAATAAAATTTTTCTCAAAAACCTATTGACGAAATATTAATTTTGCGATATAATACTATTAATTAGAATAGCGACTTTTGAATGGAAGTGAAATTTTGGAAGGCTCATTTTACGATAAAAAGGGCGAGGAGCTGCGTTCGGAAAGGACAAAGCAGCTTATCT
>JAEDOB010000188.1 GCA_016302225.1 Oscillospiraceae bacterium
TGAATCTGCGCAAAGTCCCATTCCTCCGCAGATGCTATCTCCTCCAGAACATCGGGGGAGTCGTGGAAGGAAAATCCCACGTTGATTATTTTGCCTTCAGCCTGCTTGCGCTTGACAAATTCATATGCGCCGAATTCTTTGCATTTGTCCCAGTTACCTCTGCCGAGAGAATGGAGAAGGTAGAAATCAAAGTAATCGGTTTTCAGCTTTTTCAGCTGTTCAGTAAATATTTTTTCCATATCATCGGGAGTATCTGCCATCCAGATGGGGAGCTTGGTAGCCAGCATAAAGCTTTCACGGGGATAGCGGCTGAGAGCTTCTCCCATAAAGTCCTCAGACTGTCCGTCGTGGTACATATAAGCGGTGTCAAAGTAGTTTATGCCGCTGTTATAGGCTTCATCGACCATTTCAAGGGCTTTTTCCTTGTCGATTATCCACTTTCCGTCAACCTCGGTCTGAGGAAGGCGCATACAGCCAAGACCCAGTATGGAAACGTTTCTGTTGGTTTTTGCAAAAAGCTTTGTGTTCATATGTATCCTCCTGCTAGTTTATAAAAAGTTCATCGTATTCCCAGCTTTCGGGCTTCTCAAAACGGCTGTCAAACACTTCCAGCATTTCGGGGGAGATGATATATTGCCTGCCCGGATGTCTTTCGGCAGCGGCGTTACGCTTTTTCAGACGCTTTTTTCGCTCTGCGTCGTCCGATACTATATAAATGCGTTTCAGCTTGACGTTGGCAGCACGGTAAAATTCCTCGGCTTCCCGCCGCTGTGCCTTTGTCCAGAAGCCAAAATCCAGAATAGCATCGCCGCCCGCAGCGTTTATATCCAGCGAAAGGTCGTAAAGATAACGATAGCATTTTGCCTGCATTTCGTCGTGATGCTCTCCCAGGCATTCGTCAAAAAGAGTAAGCATCAGCTTGTCGCAGGACAGCAGAACGGCAGAACTGTCCTTTTTGAGCCGCCTTGCTATGTAGGTTTTGCCCGAGGCTATTCGCCCGATAAGAATTGTGACCGTAGCTGTTCACTCCTTTGCAAAAAACGTTTATTTCCGTGAAACTGTCCTATAAAATATTTTAAGGAAAATATGGTCCTGTGTCAAGGGGATAGTGAAAAATAAATATATGTTAAATATTTCCCGTATAAATATCAATATTTGTGTGGTAAAATATAATTTGTATATGTATGTTCGCATCAGGGTATTTTGCGGACTATCCGAAAGGATTGATTTTATGAGTATGAAATTTACTGCACTTCTGAAAACAGAAGCAGGTGTTATCAGCATTACCGAGGAGGACGGAAAGATCTCGGGAATTGAAACGGGTGCACCTATTGTCAGCTTTTTTATGGCTGAAACTCCTCTGCTGAAGGAGGCTAAAAAGCAGCTTTCCGAGTATTTTGCGGGAAAGAGAAAGAGCTTTGACCTGCCGCTGAAGCTGGAAGGTACGGATTTTCAGCTTTCTGTCTGGAATGCTCTCAAGGACATTCCCTATGGTGAAACAAGAACCTACAAGCAGACAGCTGAGATGGCGGGCTGTCCCGGTTCGTACAGGGCTGTGGGAACTGCAAACGGCAAAAATCCCATTCCCATAATCATTCCCTGTCATAGGGTAGTGGCTTCGGATGGTTCACTTTCGGGCTATGCTCTCGGCACGGAATTCAAGAAATATCTGCTGGAGCTTGAAGCAAAGAACGCATAAGTCGGGCAAATTGTACAGATTTTGTTTGCTTATTGGTCATATTTGATTGATACAACAGGCGAAATGTGTGTAAAATCCCTAATAAATGCTTGTAAAACAGCAGTTAAATCGGCTTAATTGTTCATTGACTTTTTTTGACGCAGAGTTTATTATATTAGATAAGGAAAGCAAGTTTTTATTTTCTTTCCGTCATTCTTATTTTTGCTTCAGGAGGTTTATTTCAATGAACAAGTTTGCAAAGAAACTTATGGCACTCGGTCTTTCTGCAATGATGACCGTTCCTTTCCTCACTGCCTGCGGCGGCGGCAGCGAAGGCGGCTCCGCTTCTGACGGCGGCGATTCTGCAAGTGCTTCGGGCACAGTATTCAAAATCGGCGGTATCGGCCCTGTAACAGGCGGTGCTGCGGTTTACGGTCTGGCTGTTAAGAACGCAGCTGAGATGGCTGTAAAGGAGATCAATGCTGCAGGCGGAATCAACGGCGTTCAGGTTGAATTCAAGTTTGAGGACGACGTTCACGATGCAGAAAAGTCTGTAAACGCATACAACACCCTCAAGGACTGGGGTATGCAGATGCTTATGGGTACTGTTACTTCCACACCCTGTCAGGCAGTTGTTGAGGAAACTCACAAGGACAATATGTTCCAGCTGACTCCTTCCGGTTCTGCTGTTGAAAGCATCAAGTATGACAACGCTTTCAGAGTATGCTTCTCCGACCCCAACCAGGGACTCGGCTCCGCTAAGTACATAGGCGAGAACGGCCTTGCTTCCAAGGTTGCCGTTATCTACAACAGCTCCGATGTTTACTCTTCCGGTATTTACGAGAAGTTCTCTGCAGAGGCTGCAAATCAGCCCTTCGAGATCGTTGCTGCTGAGGCATTCACCGATGACTCCAAGACCGATTTCACCGTACAGCTCCAGAAGGCTAAGGACGCAGGCGC
This sequence comes from Oscillospiraceae bacterium, assembly GCA_016302225.1. Taxonomy (GTDB): domain Bacteria; phylum Bacillota; class Clostridia; order Oscillospirales; family Ruminococcaceae; genus UMGS1889. The sequence goes on from JAEDOB010000188.1 coordinate 2,639, forward strand.
TGAGCTTGTATTCCTTCCTATCTACTATCAGGAAGCTTCTCTTATCCTCCAGCAGGCTGCTACAATGGAATTCGCTCCCAAGTTCTTTGGCTGTGACGGCCTTGACGGTATCCTGAACGTTGAAAACTTCGACCTGAACCTCACAAAGGACGTTATGCTTCTTACTCCTTTTGCTGCCGATGCTCAGGACGAAAAGACACAGAAGTTCGTTTCCGACTATAAGGCTGCTTACGGAGATGTTCCCAATCAGTTCGCTGCCGATGCTTACGATGCTATCTACATCATCAAGGCTGCTGCTGAGAAGGCAGGCATCACTCCCGATATGTCTACCTCCGATATGGCTGACGCTATGAAGAAGGCTATGACAGAGATCACCTTTGATGGTCTTACAGGTGCAGGAATGGTTTGGGCCGCTGACGGTGAGCCCACAAAGGCTCCTAAGGCTGTTGTAATTGCTGTTGAAGAAGTTACAAACGATGACGGTACTACCGCACTGACAGGTTCCTACAAGGCAATGTAATCTGACTTAATAAATTTTTGACCGCATTTGTTACCGTCGGCGAAATTTTTCGTCGGCGGTACAGCGGTATATGAAGAACTAAAAATGGAAAGCGCACGGGAGCTTTTTATTTTTAGTTTTTCGTATAAAAATAATATCGAAACGGGGAATAACTATGAGCTTTCTTAATCATCTGATAAACGGTTTCAGTCTTGGAAGCGTTTATGCGATCATTGCCCTCGGCTATACTATGGTTTACGGTATAGCAAAAATGCTGAACTTCGCCCACGGCGACGTTATTATGGTGGGTGCGTTTGCAGTGTTCATTTCTATGACAAGCATGGGTGCTTCGGCACTTCTCAGCCTTATCATTGCAATGGCGGTTTGCACGGCATTGGGCGTGCTCATTGAGAAAGTTGCATATCGTCCTCTGAGAAATGCAAGCTCCTCGCTGGCGGTGCTTATTACGGCTATCGGTGTCAGCTATCTGCTGCAAAATCTTGCGTTGCTTATCTTCGGCGCAGATTCCAAGTCCTTCACTTCCATCGTAAATCTCAAGGCTGTAAAGCTTTTTGACGGACAGGTTTCAATTTCGGGAACTGCAATTGTTACCATTACCGCTTGTATCGTTATCATGGTCGGTCTGACACTTTTTGTAAACAAGACCAAGGCAGGGCAGGCTATGAAGGCTGTTTCCGAGGACAAGGGTGCAGCACAGCTTATGGGTATCAACGTAAACGCCACAATTTCGCTGACATTCGCTATCGGTTCTGCACTGGCGGCTGTTGCGGGTGCGCTGATGTGTTCGGCTTATCCCAACCTGACACCTTATTCGGGAACAATGCCCGGTATCAAGGCGTTCGTTGCTGCGGTTTTCGGCGGAATCGGTTCAATCCCCGGTGCAATGATAGGCGGACTGCTTATCGGTATCATCGAAAACATCGGCAAGGCGTACATATCCTCTCAGATGGCTGACGCTATCGTTTTCGCAATCCTCGTTGTTGTTCTTCTGATAAAGCCTACGGGAATACTCGGCAAGAACATTCAGGAAAAGGTTTAAGGGGGCTGTTTACATATGAAAAAGCTTAGCAAATCCACAAAAAACAGCCTTATCAACTATGGAATGGTCATTGCTCTTTACGCAATTATTATGATAATCCAGCTTTGCGGCGGACTTTCAAACTCTATGAAGGGCTTCCTTGTTCCCGTATGTATTTACGTTATAATGGCTGTTTCGCTGAATCTCGTTGTCGGTATTCTGGGCGAGCTGAGCCTCGGTCATGCGGGATTTATGTGTATCGGCGCATATTCCGGAGCGATTTTCTCAAAGCTTACAGAAGAAACAATTACGGTTGCGCCTATCAGATTTACCATCGCTATCATAATCGGTGCGGGTTTTGCCGCACTGTTCGGTGCACTTATCGGCATACCTGTTCTCCGATTAAAGGGTGACTACCTTGCTATCGTTACCCTTGCGTTCGGCGA
>JAEDOB010000009.1 GCA_016302225.1 Oscillospiraceae bacterium
CTCGACAAGTTCAACACATTCAATCAGGCTTATGCTACCACAACTGCATATGGCTCTAAGATCTACCCTGTAGTTGGTACTTTCGATGCTAAGACCGGCAAGTGGACTACTCTCACAACAGATGAAAGAGATGCTAAGCTCGACACAACTGTTATCGAGAAGATCGTTGTTACAGCTAAGTTCCCTGTTAAGAACAAGAAGTTCACACTTGATGCTCTGAACTCCATCAGCGGCTACAAGAACGTTGTAACAGCTTCTATCAAGGGTCTTACAAACGTTGACGTTTACGCTGTTGATAACGAAGACTACATGAACGCTGCTGCAAGACTGAAGATCGCTCTCCAGGCTCAGGGCACAATCGCTGCTGCTGAGGCTGCTGATGAAGAGGCTGCTAAGGAGCTCGCTAAGCTGAACGCTCTGCTCACAGCTCAGGGCTTCAAGACTGTTACTTCCGCTAAGGATGCTGCTAAGCAAATCGGTCACTCCACAGGTGCTACCAATACATCTGGTATCGAGGCTATCATGGCTAAGATCGATTTGGTTGAGGATCTCGAAGATGCAGCTGCTAAGCTCTGGGCTCAGGTTCCCGATAAGTATGTTGGATATTCTTCCGCTGCTATGGTTCTTGAGGTTGAGGATCTCCAGAAGATCGTTAATGCTTACAAGCAGTCTCTCGGCGTAAGCACTATCGGTGTTCAGATCGATAACTCTAATGTTGTTACAGCTGAAACTCTGTTCACAAAGTTCGAGTCCAACAAGATCGGTGTTAAGTCCGGCGTTATCATCGACAACGGCACTGTTAAGACACTGGCTGGCGATATCGGAGCTTGGAAGCCCGATGCACTGAGAATCATCGCTGACGCTATCGCTGACAATGAGGGTGTTACACTCACATTCACAGCTAAGGACAACTTTGATGATGCTGCATACAGAAACTGGAACTATGGCTGGATGGATTATGTTGAGAACGTAATCGGCGGTATCAACGATGGCAACGATGTCACACCTGCTTACCTCAATCAGTACTACACAGAATCCGTTAAGGAAGACTACGAGGTTTGGGGCGAGTCCATGTTCACAGGCGCTATCGTTTTGAACAGAGATTTCTCCAAGCAGTTCTCTCAGTCCAACCTCGTTGATTGGGGCACAAACACAATCACATTTGATTGGGATGAGCTCACTGAGGGCAGATTCTATGATGCTTCTGTTGTTCTCCACACTATGGAAATCCTCTCTACTCAGAATGTTGAGTGGGTATCCTGCACAGTAACAGTTCCCGAGCAGTCCGCTGAGGCTGAGGACGTTGCTCCTTCTCAGGGTGCAGATGATGACTCCACAGTTATCGACGATACTCCCGTTGAGACAGAGCCCGCTGAGGTTATCACAGAGGCTCCTGTAACAGAGGCTCCTGTTGTAACAGAGGCTGCTCCTGTTGCTCCTGTAACAAACCCCACAACCGGTAACGCTCCTGTAGCTCTCGCAGTTATCCCTGTTGCTCTGGCTGCTGCTGCAATCGTTGCTAAGAAGAGAGGCTAATTCATAGCCCTCACCTGATTTAGATTACTTACGTTTTCTAACATCATATAAAGGCCCCCGTCCGTATGCAGAGCGGACGGGGGTTTTCTTTTTTAGTGATCGGTGTTGAGTGTTTAGTATTGATATATTTCTGCCCGCCTTCGCCGGGCAGAAATATATATCTTAGTTGAGTTCCCCCGCCTTCGGCGGGGGAACTCCCTTAATCCGCAAAAATAACCCTACCGTGGGTTTTACGGGTCAAAGCGGGACGGGAAACCAAAGCTATGCTTTTTCCCCTACAAGTGTGTATTATGATATTTTTATGTATCTCTTTAAACACTCAACACTTAACACTCAACACTATGGTTGTGGCAGTTTCAATATAAATTCACTTGCTTTTTTGTTAAACGTGACGAAATCATCACAGAATGCCCATATTTCTTACTTAAACGTTTGAGTTTTCTTGACAAAACTTAGTGAAATTGTTATAATGTATATAAGATACTTATGCGTTATTAGTCAAAATGACGTTAAAACAGATAGTGAATTATACATTTTCAACAAAGCCATTCATATTGCTAAGCAGTCGGGGGGATCCAACGGCGTTTCTTAGTTCGGAGTGATACGCTGTTTCTCGATTTTGCTGCAGTATGGGTGCTATTTTTCCGCTTGAAATGTGTCGTTTCACGGCGTAAGGACTCTATTTCCGATTTTTGATGCGTTTATCGTAAAAAAATCGGTATTACCTATAGAAAGGTGGTCATTAAGTGTCTAAAAAATCCAACCGGAAAAGATTGCTGGCTTCTGCCGCCGCACTTGCTATGATCTGCACGGCGTTCCCCCTCGCAGCGTTCGCCGATGAAACCGAATCGGACGGATCAAGCACAGCCGCCGCTGAGAACAGCACCGGATCTTCAGAGGCTGAATCCGGATTTTCCAAGCAAAAGACCTACAGTGAATACTATGACGAAATAGCTGACAAGCCCCGCCCCGCCGAAGTTGTTTCCGCAACATTCAAGGAAGCTTCCGAGGAAACGCAGTATGAGGTCACTTCCTATGAGGGCAAGGACAACGTGCTTGTCTGGTCCAATCAGGAGGGTAAGGTCACATACGAGATCGACGTAAAAACAGCGGGCGCATATAATCTGGAGGTTACCTTTATGCCTATCACGGGCGGTAACACTACCACGGAAATGTCCGTCCTGCTTGACGGAGAATCTCCCTACGACACCGCTACCCGTGCCTCATTCCCCAGAACATGGGTAAATGCGTACCCCATCAAGACCGACGCAAAGGATAACGAGGTTCGTCCTCCGCAGGTCGAGGCTCCTCAGTGGACAACCGTTACCCTCAGAGATGTTGACGGACTGTTCAATGACTCCCTTTTCTTCTATTTCGACGAGGGCAAGCACACCATTAGCTTTGATTCCTACAAGGCAAGCGTCGCTATTGCGGACGTTCGTCTGGTAAATTCCGAGGGCTTTGCCGAATACACAAAGCCGTCCGACGCAGACCTTGCCAAGAATGCAGGCACAGATGTCATCTTCGTTGAAGGTGAGCATGCCGCTTATAAGACCGCTCAGACACTCTATCCTACATATGACCGAAGCAGCTACCTGACTTCTCCTTCACACCCCACCAAACAGCGCTTCAACACTATCGGTGAGGGCACCTGGGACAGCGCAGGTCAGGCTATCACATGGGAGATCGACGTTCCCGCAGACGGCTATTATAAGCTGGGTATCAAGGCTCGTCAGAATTCCATGCGAGGAATGTACTCCAACCGCCGTATTTTCATCGACGGGGAAGTGCCCAACGAAACCTTTAGCCAGGTAAAGTTTTACTATGACGCAGACTGGTCCTGCGTATATCCCGAGGACGAAAACGGCGATCCTTCCTACGTTTACCTTTCAAAGGGCAAGCATGAGCTGACTATGGAGGTAATCCCCGGCGAGATCGGCGACTCCATGCGCAGACTTGATGCAATCGTTTACGACGTCAATCAGTATTACCGCAAAATACTGATGGTCACCGGCCCTAATCCCGATAAGTATACCGATTATAATGTCGACAAGGAGATCCCCGAGCTTCTCCCCGAGTTCATACGGCTGAGAGATGCCCTTTACGAGGAAAAGGCAAAGATCGAGTCCCTGTCCAATCAGGGCGGTTCCGAGGCTGCCGCACTTGAGCGTCTTGCTATCGTTCTGGACAGATGTATCGAGAAAAAGTCCAAGATACCGCAGCTTATCGGCTCCATCAAGGATAACGTTGCCTCCGTTTCCTCCTGGATGCGTCAGTACAGAACTCAGCCCCTGCAGGTCGACTATTTCGAGCTGGCTCCCGCTGATAAGGAGTTTAAGTCCTGCAAGGAAAATATCTTCTCGGCAATGAGCTTCAGCACCAAGTCCTTCTTCGGCTCCTTCTTCGAGGATTACACCGTTCTGTCCGACCTTTCTCAGAATTCCATCAACGTTTGGGTAGGTCTGGGACGTGACCAGACAGTCGTTGTAAAGGAGCTGGTTGACTCCCAGTTCATTCCCGAATATAACATCGACGTTTCCATTAACCTTGTTCAGGGTAGTATCATGGAAGCCGTTATGGCAGGCAAGGGACCCGACGTTTCCCTCTTCTGCGGCGGCGAATTCCCCATTAACCTTGCGATCCGTGACCTTATCGTTCCCTTGAATGATATGGACGGCTTTGACGAGGTAGTGGGCAGATTCCAGGACGAGGCTATGGTGCATTACACCTATGATGGCACCACCTACGGTATCCCCATTTCCAGAACATTCCCCATGATGTTCTACCGTACCGACGTTCTTGCGGGAATCGGTATCACCGAGCCGCCCGAAACGTGGGACGACCTTATTGATATGCTCCCCGCTATCCAGAGAGCTTATCTCATGCCCGGTCTTGTGCTCCCCGTCAATGTAAACGGTAACGCAGTTGCAGCGTCCACCGAGCCGGGTCACACCTTCGCTCTGCTGACGCTCCAGAGGGGCATTACCTATTATAATGACAAGCAGACCGAAACTACCTTTGAATCTCAGGCAGCGGTAGATGCTTTCGAGCAGTGGGTAAAGTTCTACACAACCTACAACTTCGACCAGCAGTACGACGCCTTCACACGTTTCAGAACAGGTGAGGCTCCTATCGTTATCCAGAATTACAACACGTTCTACAATCAGCTGAACGTTGCCGCCCCCGAAATAAAGGGTCTGTGGGACTTCACCTCCGTTCCCGGTACATTGCAGGAGGACGGTACCGTTTCCCACGCAGCCAACTCTGCGGGTTCGGGCGCAGTTATCCTCAAGGACTGCCGCAATGTTGACGCCGCTTGGGAATTCATCAAGTGGTTCACTTCCACCGATGTTATGATCTCCTACGGTCAGAACGTTGAGGGTGTTATGGGTCCTCTCGGAAGATTTGATTCCGCTAATCTGGAAGCTCTTGAAAAGCTCAACTGGTCCAAAAAGGATCTCGATAAGATCATGGCGCAGATGGACGAGCTTAAAGAAATTCCTATCACGCCTTCGTCCTATGTTGTAACAAGAAGTATCATGAACGCATTCAGAACATGCGTAAACGACGCCGAGAATCCCAGAGAAACTCTCAGGCTCTACAATAAGGACATCAACGCCGAAATCACGAGAAAACGTGAAAATCTCGGACTTGAAGATTAATTTGGTCAGGAGGGGTTATTTTGGCATCTACATCCCAGGCTCCGAAGAAGGAAATTCTGCTTCCTTCCGAGAGAAAAATGGATTTCAAGGAACGCTGGGCTTACACTCGCCATGAAATGAAGCGCAACTGGCTTTGCTATGCAATGCTTGCGCCGTTTATGCTGCTGTTTTTAGTGTTCACAGTTATTCCCGTTATAATGTCGCTGCCTATCGGCTTCACAAGCTTTGATATGGCGCATTTCCCGAAGTGGATCGGATTTCAGAATTTCTATACGCTGTTTTTAGAGGACGACGTTTTTGTAATCGCTATCAGAACCACTATCATTTTCGCTATCTTCACAGGACCGCTCAGCTATTTCCTGAGCTTCCTGCTGGCATGGCTCATCAACGAGCTTCACCCTGCGCTGAAAACGCTCTTTACGCTGGTGTTCTACGCTCCTTCAATGGCGGGCAACATCTACTTCGTATGGCAGCTCATATTCAGCGGTGATACCTACGGCTACGCAAACGCCGCTCTTATGGAGCTTGGTATCACAAACACAGCTATCCAGTGGCTGACCGACGCTAACTACGTTCTTCCCTGCGTTATCATCGTTCAGCTGTGGCTCTCCATGGGCGCAGGCTTCCTGGCTCTCCGTGCAGGTTTCCAGGGTATCGACAAGTCAATGTACGAGGCAGGCGCAATTGAGGGCATCAAGAACAGATGGCAGGAGCTTATCTACATAACTATCCCTTCCATGGGACCTCAGCTTATGTTCGCCGCTGTTCAGCAGATCGTTACAGCATTTACCGCTGACCTTGTGGGCAGACAGCTGGCAGGTTTCCCGTCTACGGACTACAAGGTTCACACCATTATGACTCACGCATTCGATTACGGATATATCCGTTATGAGATGGGCTACGCCTCGGCAATATGCTTTGTATTGTTTGTGGTAATGCTCGTCTGCAACGCCCTTATCCGCCGTCTGCTCAGCAAATACATGGACTAACGGGGGTGAGTGTTAGAAATGAAGAAAAATAAGAAAAATCTTAAGCCGTCAGAGCTGGCGGCACTTCAGGAGGCTGAGAATGCCGCAGCACTCGAAGCCCTCCGCAAACGCCGTGAAAAAGAGCACGCCAAAATGGAAAGGTCGAAGGGTACCAACAAGCGTGTCGGCAAGTCGTGGAAGAACGACATCGGCATATTTACCGTGCTTACCCTTCTCGGACTGTTTATGGTATTTCCCATCTATCTTGCAGTAGTAAACTCCATTAAGCCCGTGCAGGAGATCTTCATCATGCCTCCTAAGCTTTACGCTATGGAGCCTACTCTGGAGAACTTCTCCGACCTGTTCAAGGTCGCAAACAATTCCTGGGTACCTTTCTCAAGAAACGTATTCAACAGCGTGTTCGTTACCGTCACCGCAACGGTTTTCCATATCCTGTTCGCTTGTACAGCCGCTTTCGTGCTTTCAAAGTGCAAATTCCCCGGCTACAAATTACTGAACGAAATGATCGTTGTGGCAATGCTCTTTACCAGTACCGTTCTGTACATCATGCAGTACATGGTAATGGCTAAGCTCGGTATGATCAACACCTACTGGGCACTTATCCTGCCCATCATCGCAACGCCTATGGACCTTTACCTTATGCGTCAGAGTATGTCACAGCTCCCCGATGCTATGATCGAAGCCGCAAAGATCGACGGCGCAGGTCTTATCCGCATCTGCTGGGGTATCGTAATGCCGAACTCCAAGCCTGCTCTGATGACGATCATCATCTTCCAGTTCCAGGCTGCGTGGAATGCAACAGGCGGTCTTTTCATCTACAACGAGGCACTGAAAACCATGCCTACCGTTGTTCAGCAGATCGCTGCAGCAGGTCTTGCAAGACAGGGTGCTATCGCTGCATCGGCAGTTGTTCTTATGCTGCCTCCGCTGGTAATATTCATTCTTGCGCAGAGAAACGTTATGGAAACAATGGCTCATTCCGGTATTAAGGACTAATTGAGCAATGCAACTAATAGAAAAGGGTGATGATTTGTGATAAATTGGAAAAAGAGTATTGCCGCATTTTCCGCAGCGATGCTTGCAGTCACCGCTATGACTGCTTCCGTTTCAGCTCTGGAAGCTTATGACCCTTACAGCTACGACAGATGGAAGGACGCTGTTCCCTCCCAGGTCGGATATGTGGCTGCATATAACGTCGACGGCCGTCAGATGGGCTGCGAAAAGCTCGTTGAACCTACCGATATGTTCCTCGCTGCCGATAACCTGATGTATATCACCGATAAGGCAGGAGAGGTGGAAATTAACGGCGTTAAGGAGAAATTCCCCTCCAGACTGATAGTTACAGACCTTGATTTCAAGGTACAGAAAATTATGACAGAGTTTAACTACAACGGTCAGACTCTGACACTTAAAAATCCCGGCGGCGTTTTCGTCAGCGAGTATGACAATACTATTTATATTGCCGATACCGAAAATTCCCGTGTTATCCACTGCGATCAGGACGGAAATGTTTTCAGCCTTTACGAAAAGCCTGTGACCGAGCTGTATCCCGCAGACCTTACCTATAACCCCAGCAAGGTGGTTGCGGACAAGGCGGGAAATGTCTATGTTGTTGTAAAGAGCGTCAACAAGGGTGCTGTTATGTTCAACAAGGCAGGAGACTTCCTGGGCTTCTACGGCGCAAACCGTGTTGAAGCTACCGCAGAGGTGCTTTCCAGATATTTCTGGAACCTTATCTCCACCGACGAGCAGAAGGCTAACACCATTAAGACAACACCTATCGGCTTCTCCAACTTCGACATTGACGAGGACGGCTTCATCTACACCGTTACCGAGTCCACCGATACCGACACCGATATTGTCAAGAAGCTGAACCCCAGAGGATATAACATCTTCAATAACGCTAACGTAAACAACGTTAAATTCGGAGATTATCCTCCCGCTTACTACTCCATTTACACCAAGGAAACCTCTCTCGTTGACATCGACATCGGCGAGAACGGCGAGCTTAACTGCCTTGACTACAATCAGGGACGTATCTTCCAGTATGACAAGGAATGCAACCTGATGTTCATCTTCGGCAGCACGGGCGAGCAGCTGGGCAGCTTCAAGGCTCCCGTTGCCATCGAGTCCTATGAGGACAAGATATACGTGCTGGATTCCAGAAAATCCAATGTTACCGTGTTTACAAGAACAGAATTCGGCGACATTGTTACCACCGCTACCAACTACTACAACAAGGGTATGTACGAGGAGGCTCTGGAGCCTTGGAAGGAAGTCCTGAAATACGACGGAAACTACCGCCGTGCTTACATAGGCATCGGTAACGCCCTTTATAACAGCGGCGATTACGAGGGCGCTATGAAATACTACAAGACCGCCATTGCCCGTGACAGATACGACCGTGCTTACGAGGGTTACAGAGGAGATTACCTCCGTGAGAATTTCGACACCATTATGACGGTGATAATCATCGTGGTGATCCTGCTGCTTATCCTCAGTGACAGAAAGAAAAAGGGCAAGCTGGACTTTAAGCGTATGTTTGAAAATATGAAGAGAGAGGAAGTGCGGCTGAAATGATGGATCTAACTAAAGGTCAGTGGGTGAAGCACGTTGTTACCCACCCCTTCGAGGGCTTTGAGGACCTCCGCTGGAAAAAGGGCGGCTCCATGAAAATTTCGTGGTTTATCGTTTTCCTGCTGTTCTTCTCAGTTCTGGCTTATAACAGAATGTACGGCTTTCAGTATTACAGCAGCTACGACAAGATATTCAACCTTGTTCCGTATATCTTCCAGAGTATCATTATCTTCTTAACGTGGGTCGTGGCAAACTGGTCGATGTGTACGCTATTTGACGGCGAGGGAACGATGAAAAATATCTTCATCAACACCGCCTACGCTCTTGTTCCTTACATTGCAGGCTCTCTGTTATGTACCTTCCTGTCACACTTCCTTATTCAGGACGAGTACATTTTCATTCAGACAATCAGCATAATCACCGAATGCTGGACGGTTATCCTGCTGATCTCGGGTCAGAAGGCGGTTCATCAGTTCACCTTCGGAAAGACTCTGGCACTCATTGCGCTGACAATTGTTGCAATGGTCGCTATCCTCTTCCTTCTGGTGCTGGTGCTGACACTCTTCCAGCAGATAGCAATTTTCCTGATGTCTATCTACACAGAGCTTTCGTACAGAATAAGAGTTTGATTTAGTTTAGAAAAGTGGTGAACAAGAATAATGCAGATAAAAATGAGAAAGCTCCTCGCAGTTCTGGCGGCTGCAGCGACTATCGGCGGTATGACGGTTTCGGTTTATTCCGACGATTCGGCAGCAGCTGAGGAAACCGCAGCCGAGGAATCCTCTGAGGACAGCGGTTCCAAGAGTAAAAAAACACGTACTGTCGAGGAAGTTCTCGATAAAATGGAAAAAATGGCTGAGAATGATAAGCTGGAGCTTTTATACTATAAAAAGGAAGACCTTATCGCTCTGAAAAATAAGGCTAACGGCTATATCTGGTGGTCAACACCTATAAATGCCAAGGCTTCAAACGCAAAGGGAGCACAGGTACAGGAGCTTCTTTCGGGTCTGACGCTGACCTACGGCGACCCCGAAAAAAGACGTACCGCAAAGCTCGCCAGCAATAACAAGTCCAAAAAGGAATGCGAGAAGATAGAAAACGGTATGCGTCTTACATACACCTTTGATTCCGAAAAGGACGCAAACGGAAATAAGACCGACCCCGGTATCACTGTCCCCGTGGATATAACCCTTGAGGACGATCATATGAAGCTGCGTGTCGTTACCTCCGAGATCATCGAAACAAAGCCCTCCGCTTCAAACGGAAAGCTTACTACCGGTCTGACCTTTATGTCGACCTTCGGCGCAGGGGAGATGGACGAGGACGGTTACTTCGTTATCCCCGACGGCAGCGGTGCCATAGTTGAATTCAACAACGGCAGAACAGGCTATTCCCCCTATGCGGGCAAGGTCTACGGCAGAAATCTTACCGCCGTTCCTACCACAAAGCCTACCGTTACACGTCAGGTCTACCTTCCTATGTACGGTATCGTCAAGGACGGAAACGGTATGCTGGTAGTTGCCGACAAGGGCGACGGCTGTGCGACCATTAACTCCTACACCTCCCGTCAGAATTCCACCGACTATAACGCCTGCTACTTCTCCTTCGAGCTGAGAACTGCCGACGAATACCTTATGGGCGGCGAGGCTAATCCTCTGAAGGTTTTCGAAAAGAGAGGAATTCACGTTCCCGAGGTGGAGGTAAGATATTACCCCATCGCAGGCGACGACGTTGATTATATCGACATTGCAGATGCTTACAGAGATTATCTTGTAAACGAAAAGGGTGTTGAGCAGAAAGCCGACGACGCTTCACTTTACGTTGATTTCTACGGCGGAACCCTTAAAAAGCAGTCGGTTGTGGGATTCCCCGTTGAGATGAAGACCGAGATAACAGGCTATGAGTCCGCTCAGAAGATACTTGAGATACTCAAAGCAGGTGAACCCGGAAAGATCGTCGTAAATTACAATGACTGGACAAACGACGGCATCAAAGGCAAGATCGCAGACAGCGCATCTCCTTCGGGCACTCTGGGCGGCAGCAGCAAGTTCAAGGCTCTGCTCAAATATGCCGAGGGAAATGACATTATGATATATCCCGAAACGGACATTACCACCTTTGTGTCGGGCGGCGGTTATCACACCTTCACCGATACTGCGGTAAGAGTTTCCAACGCCTTCGCAAGACTTTATGTTTACGATCTGGCGCACGGAATTCAGTCCAAGTTCTATGACCCCCTGTCCCTCCTTTCGCCCAATTCCTACAAGGAGGCATATTCCAAGGCGGCTAAGAGCTGGAGCAAGGCAGGTCTGGACGGTATGGCTCTCGGCGGCGGCACCACAATGCTTTACGGCGACTACGGCAGAAAGACCTCTTCAAGAGATGAATCCATTGCAAAGCTTCAGGACTGCTATCAGACCGTTAAGGACACAGTCGGTTCCGTTCTTGCAGAGGGCGCAAATGCTTACGCTATTCCGTATGCCGACCATATCACGGATGTTCCCCTTTGCTCAAGCAAGTTTGATATGTTCAACTACGACATTCCCTTCTATCAGATAGTAATGCAGGGGCTGGCTCCCGTGGCAACAACTCCCGTAAACGGCGACCCCGAGCCCGAGAAGCTCATTCTTCAGGCAATTGCAGCAGGCGTTGCTCCCGGATTTGATTTGATCTTCGAGGACGCAAGCGAGCTGAAGGACACAAGATATGACGGACTCTTCTACGCTCATTACGCTTACTGGACAGACACCGCTTCGGGCAGCGCAAGGCTTTACGAGGACGTTCTGGGCGGCGTCAAGGACAAGAAGATCACCGCTTACTCCGAGGAGGACGGCATTATCACCACCGTTTACGAGGACGGCACGGAGATCGTTACCGACCTGAACAAGCGCACTGTCAAGGCAAACGGCAAGACCTACAAGCTTGCTGATTACATCGGAAAGGGGGGTGCCGCAGAATGAAAAAGATACATATGTCTTACGAAAAGAAAAAGGGACTTTACGGCTACGGCTTTATCGCCCTCTGGTTTATCGGCACGCTGGTGTTCTTCATCTCGCCCGTTATCCAGTCCATAGTTTTCTCCTTTAACGAGGTAAAGGTCGAGGAAGGAAACCTTGCGCAGACCTTCGTTGGCTGGGCAAAATATCAGTACGCCTTCGGCACAGACCCCAACTATCGTCAGTATCTGGTGGAGATGCTCCAGAATACAGCGCTTAAAACCCCTGTTATTCTCATATTCTCCCTGTTCGTTGCTATCGTTATCAATCAGAATTTCAGAGGACGTACCTTCGCAAGAGCGGTATTCTTCCTCCCCGTAATCATCGCAACAGGCCCTGTTTACGCTATCATCACGGGCGATATGTCCACAAACGGAAGCAACGAGGCTGCTCAGTTCTCCACAATGTTTGAAACAGACATGGTTGACCAGCTTCTGGAATTCGTAGGTATCTACGGCTTCAACGACAAGTTTACCGAGATACTCACCACCCTTACCGCAGATATTCTGAATCTGGTATGGAACTGCGGTATTCAGATCCTTATCTTCCTCTCCGCTCTGCAGAATGTGTCCACCTCCGCTAAGGAGGCGGCTATGATGGAAGGCGCAACGGCTTGGGAATTCTTCTGGAAGATCACTCTTCCCTGCGTATCTCCCATGATCCTTGCCTGCCTTATCTACACCATCATCGATACCTTCATCGACCCTACCAACAAGGTCATGACACTTATCGTTGCAAAGCAGACACAGTGGGATTTCGGTCTGATGTCAGCTATGGCTTGGGCGTATTTCGCCATCGTTCTGGTTGCGCTGGGAGTTATCTTCCTGATAATCCGCAACTGGATCTACTACGAAGTTGAATAAGGAGGCAGAACTGAAATGGCTGATATGGTTAATACTTCCGGCGCTTCTGCCGTCCTCGGCAAATTCAAGAAAAAGCCGAAGCTCAAAGAACCCAAGATGACAAGAAAGGAACGCAACGAGCGTTTCAAAAAGCGTCTTGAGAACCTTACTCCCGAGGAGCAGGCATATCTCAAGAGAAAGCGTGCCCTTGAGGGCGTTTGGCCTGTTGTCAGAGCGATACTTGTTTTCTCACTCTGCTTCATTATCCTTTACCCCCTCATATTTATGGTATCTACGGCGTTCCGTCCCAGAGCTGAGATGAACGACCCCACCATCATGTGGATACCCAAGACCCTCATACTGTCAAACATCACCGACTGTATCAAGGCAATGGATTTCTGGAACACTCTGGGCAACACCGTTGTGCTGAACATCGGCTGTGCGCTGCTCTCGGTTGTGACCTGTGCTATCACGGGCTACGGCTTTGCGAGATTTAAGTTCAAGGGCAAGGGCATACTGTTCGGCATAGTTATCCTGATGATCCTCGTTCCTGCGCAGATCATCAATATCCCGCAGTTCCTGTATTTCCGTTACTGGGATATTTTCGGAATCATCGAGGCTGTCAGGGGAGAGCCTATCAATCTCATTAACTCCCCCTGGACAATGTACCTTCCCGCACTGACCGCAAACGGTATCAGAGCAGGTCTGTTCATCTTCCTGTTCAGACAGTCCTTCAGAGGTCTGCCTAAGGAGCTGGAGGACGCCGCTTATCTGGACGGCTGCTCTCCTCTTCGCACCTTCGTGCAGATAATGGTCCCCAACGCAGCTTCTGTTTTCCTGACAGTTTTCCTGTTCGCCATCGTTTGGTACTGGAATGACTACTATGTAAGTACAACATTCTTTACCGACAACAAGACCATTGCGCTGGCACTGAAAAACCTGAACGATTCGCTCAGACTGACCATCTTCGGAAACGGCAACGTTTCTGTAAGCCCCAGAGAGCTGATAGTTTGGCTGGAGGCAGGCTGTCTTATCTCCATTACACCTATACTTGTACTCTATGTAGTATTGCAGAAATATTTTACAGAGGGTATTGCACATTCAGGTCTTACAGGTATGTAATCTACTGCTGAAAGATCATTCGGGGCAGTCAATGCCGAACGGTGTTGGCTGCCCTGTTTCGCAAGTGTTCGGAATATCTCGAATATTTGCGAAACAGGGCATCAACTAATACTAATCTTAAATAATTATATAGATTATAGCGGTACATAAAAATATCATAACACACTTGTAGGGGACGGGTTTCCCGTCCCGCAGTTACCGAAAGAACTCTTGAAATCTGCGAGCGGGGAAACCAAAGCATTTATGCTTTTGCCCCTACAATAAAGTTATTTTTGTGGATTGCTATAATTTCGCAGACGTAACCGCCATTTATCGCAAACATTCTCTGGTGGTGCGTATTTAAGAAATTGTGCGTTTTTGTTTTGCTTTCTTTTCCCTCAACTGCCTTTGTGACCGCTGTCAGTCTGTGGCACCCCCGCAGAGGGGACAACCTTATAGGGGCGGGGGACAGAATAAACCCTAACGCAAAGCGGGGACTTTCCCCCGCCCCTAACGGTTTTCCCCTCTGCACTCCTCTTTCCCTTTCACCCCACCCTCTTTTCCCCGCTTTACATTTTGGTGAAACGAGAAAAATTGCATTTCTGTCGTAAGATAGTTAAAAAAGCTGTCAGAACTGCTGTTTATTGGCAAATAGTAAATTGAGGTGAATTCTCGCTTGATATTTTATTTATAAAGTGATTAAATATTGGTATAAAATTCCAACCGCCGTCTGCCGATTTTACATAGATTTTACATTCAGCATAAAGCAGTTTTTACTTTGTGACTGTATAATCTTTTGTAAGCTGACAGACAACGGAACTTCAAATATCGGAGGTCGTTATTATGAGCAGCTCAACTACACTTTGGTACACCGAGCCCGCCGCCAATTGGGACGAGGCGCTTCCTGTGGGCAACGGTCGTATCGGCGGAATGATATTCGGCAAGGTAGGCGACGAGCTTATCCAGCTGAATGAGGATTCTGTATGGTCGGGTAATTTCCGCAGCAGAAATAATCCCAAGGCATACCCAAATCTCGGCAGAATGAGAGAGTATATCAACAACGGTCAGCTAAAGCTTGCCGAGCAGCTTTGTCTGGACGCTTTCTGCGGTTCCAACGAAAATCAGCGTCACTATATGCCCGCAGGCGACCTGCACATCTATCAGAGTGTCAGCGACAACTGCACCGATTACAGCAGAATGCTGGAGCTGAACACAGCCGTTTCCACCGCCTCCTACACCTCCAACGGCATAAACTTTATCCGCACGATCTTTGTTTCCAAGCCCGACGAGGTAATGGTCATTTCCGTTAAGTCGGACACTCCGGGGACGGTTTCTCTGTCCGCCTGTCTGGACGGTATGGACGATTATTACGACAAAAACTGCGCTTACGATTCAAATACTATCCTCTTTACCGTATCAAACGGCATTCCCTACGCAATTGCTGCCACCTGCTGCGCCGTGAACGGAAAGGCGTCCGTTTACGCAAACAGGCTTATGGTGGAAAATGCGGACGAGGCACTTATCATTCTGGGAATTCAGACATCGTGGAGAACGGGCGATTATGAGAATATGGCTATCCGTCAGGTAAAATCAGCTTGCAGAAAGGGCTATGAAAAGCTTCTGAAACGTCATCTGGACGATTACAGACCGCTGTTTGAACGCTGCTCACTCAGCCTGAACGACAACAGCGAGGGCGCATGCGAAATGCCCACCGACCTGCGTATCAAGAGAATGGGCGAGGGCGGCAAGGATAACAAGCTGATGGAGCTGTACTTCAACTTCTCCCGCTACCTGATGATCGCAGGCAGCCGTGAGGGAACTCTCCCGCTGAATCTCCAGGGCATCTGGAACAAGGATATGTGGCCTGCATGGGGCTGCAAGTACACCGTCAACATCAACACGGAAATGAACTACTGGGGCGCAGAGATATGCGGTCTGCCCGAATGTCATATGCCCCTTTTCGACCATATCGAGCGAATGAGAGAGCACGGCAGAGTCACCGCAAGGGAAATGTACCGCTGCAGAGGTGCTGTCTGCCATCATAATACCGACATCTGGGGCGATACCGCTCCCCAGGACAAATGGCTGCCCGCTACGCTTTGGCCTATGGGTCTTGCATGGCTTTGTCTGCATATAATGGAGCATTACCGTTTTACGTTGGATAAGGATTTCCTTGCGGAAAAGTATGATACCATGCGTGAGGCTGCGGAGTTTTTCGTGGATTTCCTTGTGGAAAATGAGGACGGCTGTCTGGTAACAAGCCCCTCCGTATCTCCCGAAAACACCTATCGCACAGCAAGCGGTCAGGAGGGCACTATCTGCAAGGGTCCGTCTATGGACAGTCAGATACTTTACGAGCTGTTTACCGCAATTATCGACGCTTCGGAAATACTGGGCGAGGACAAGGCGTTTGCCGAAAAGCTTAGGGGACTTCGCGAAAGACTTCCCAAGCCGCAGATAGGCAAGCACGGTCAGATAATGGAATGGGCTGAGGACTACGACGAGGTAGAGCCGGGACACAGGCACATTTCACAGCTTTTTGCGCTCTATCCCGCAGATATAATTACCATGCGGGAAACTCCCGAGCTGGCAGCAGCCGCAAGAAAGACCATCGAAAGACGTCTGGAAAACGGCGGCGGTCACACAGGCTGGTCGAGGGCGTGGATAATCAATATGTGGGCAAGGCTTTGGGATAAGGACAAGGTCTACGAGAACATTACCGCTCTTATCGGACGCTCCACCAATCCCAATATGCTGGACAGCCACCCGCCCTTCCAGATAGACGGAAACTTCGGCGGCGGCGCAGGCATTGCAGAAGCGCTTGTTCAGAGCTGCGGCGGAGAGATAGCCATTCTGCCCGCTATCCCCGATGAATGGGAGAGCGGCACGGTGAGAAAGCTCCGTGCAAGAGGCGGCTTTGAGGTGTCGGCTGCGTGGGAAGGCGGAAAATTTGTCAAGGGACGCATCTGCTCAACAAAGGGCGGTGTCTGCCGTCTTTACAGCAAAAATCCCTTTACTATTTCCTGCGGCGGAAGGCTTGTTAATTTTGAATATACAGATAATGTTTATATTTTCGACACCGTTCCCGGCGGTGTTTACGAGATAATGCCGTAATTTTTCCGGGACAATATGTCCCGCAGTTTCTCGTAAGCTGCGGGACTTTGTTTTCAGAAGGGAGCTAGATAAAAATGCCGCTTATTTATTGTGTAGAGGACGATGACGGTATCAGGGAGCTGATAACCTGCGTTTTGCGTTCGGGAAGCTATGAAACCGAGGTCTTTGACTGTGCTGCGCCGTTTAACGAGGCGGTGAAGAAAAGGGTCCCCGACCTTATTTTGCTGGATATTATGCTGCCCGACGAGGACGGCTTCTCAATTCTCAGGCGGTTAAAGGCGGATAAGACCACTGCCGATGTCCCCGTCATAATGCTTACGGCAAAAACGGCGGAGCTTGACAAGGTGAACGGTCTGGAGTCGGGGGCTGATGACTATATCTGCAAGCCCTTCGGCGTTATGGAGCTGCTTTCGAGGATAAAAGCCGTTCTTCGTCGGACGGGCAGGAAAAGTCCCGTTTCCGACAGTGTTCTTGAAATTGACGGGCTGTCCCTTGACAACGAAAAGCGCATAGTTTCCTACAACGGCACGGAGGTCACCCTCACCTACAAGGAATTCGAGCTGCTTGCCTGCCTTATGCGGAACAGGGGCATAGTCCTCACAAGAGAAAAGCTGATGGAACAGGTGTGGGGCTTCGATTTCGAGGGGGAAACACGTACTGTTGATGTCCACGTCAAGACACTTCGCCAAAAGCTGGAGCTTGCGGGCTGTTCGGGGCTTATCCGAACGGTCAGAAGCGTCGGCTACAAAATAAATTAAGCCTATGCAGAAAAGAATTTTTAATGCCATCACGGGAATGGCAGTCACGGCGGTGGTGCTGTTCACCGCAATTGCCGCCGCCATTTCCTACAAGCTGTATATCCAAAAGGCAATGGGGGAGCTGAGCACCGCCGCACGGATAGCAGCTGCATATGACCCCGAGCCCGAGGAGCTTTGCGCACTTCTGGAGGAACAGCTTGACTATGCTGTCCGTGTCACCTATATCGGCGGGGACGGTACCGTTACCTTTGACAGCAGCCCGCAGGTGGGTAATGTTTCCGATATGGACAATCACGGGAATCGTCCCGAGGTGGAGCAGGCGATGAAGGAGGGCTTCGGCAGCGATATAAGAGCGTCCCATACTGTCGGAAAACGCAGCTGCTACGCCGCCGTTTCGGACGGTAACGGGACGGTCATACGTCTTTCACGGGAGATAGAAAGCGTCTATTCGCTGATGCTTGGCACCGTTTCTGTGATCATTGTTATTGCGGGGCTGGTGATAATCCTTGCGACTGTAATTTCCGTGAAGCTGTCGGAAAGCCTTATCGTCCCCGTCAGGACAATGGTGGAGAACATAGGCGTTCTGGCGGGACAAAAGGGCGGAAAGTCGGAAACGGACAGGCTCATTGCCGATTATGAGGAACTGGAGCCTGTTGCGGCGGCGGTCAGAAAGCTGTCTGCCCGTCTGGACAGGTATATCACACGGCTTCGTGATGAACGGGAAACTATCAGCGTTATCACCGAAAATATGGTGGAAGGCATGATACTCCTTGACAGCGGGGACAATATCCTGTCGGTAAACAGGAGTGCTGTCCGTCTGCTGTCCTCCGCATTTCGGGGAGGAGAGGGGCGGCATATCTGCGAGCTGACGAGAAATCCCGAAATACTTGACCTTATCAGCCGTTCAAAGGAGGGAAAGAGCGTTTCGGGAGTTATCGGCGCAGGGGGAAGAAAGCTGCGTGCCTTCGTCAATAACACGGGGGAAAATTCCGGTACCGTTCTGCTGCTGGTTGACATTACCGAAAGCTTCAACGCCGAGGAGATGCGCCGCTGCTTCTCCGCAAATGTTTCCCACGAGCTGAAAACGCCCCTTACCACTATAAGCGGCTTCGGGGAGATGATGGAGAGCGGCGTTCTTACCGACAAGGAGGACGTGAAGAAGTACGGCGGACTTATCCACCGTGAAAGCAGCCGCCTTTTGTCCCTGATAAACGATATAATCAGGCTTTCCGAGCTGGACGAGGGCGGGGACAGCCTTGAGGTAAGGGAGCTTGATATGAATGCCGTCGCCGAAGAGGTCTGCGCAATGCTGTCGGACAAGGCGGCGAAAAACGGCATAAGTCTGGAGCATACGGGAAAAAGTGTCCCGATTACCGCCAATGAGGGTATGCTTTCCGAGGTGATCTACAATCTGGCGGATAATGCTATTAAGTACAACACCGAGGGCGGTTTTGTCCGTGTAGATGTGTCGGGGACGGAAAACACGGCGGTGCTGACGGTTTCCGACAGCGGCATCGGAATACCGCCCGAGCATATTGAGCATGTTTTTGAGAGATTTTACCGTGTTGACAAGAGCAGGTCAAAGCAGCGGGGCGGCACGGGCTTGGGGCTTTCCATTGTCAAGCATATTGTGGGCGTTATGGGCGGCAGCATTGACATCAGCAGCGAGGTCGGCAAGGGAACTGAAATTACGGTAGTGTTTAGTGTTAAGTGATGAGTGTTGAGTTGAATGTGAAAAGTGGAAAGTGAAATTAAAAGTTTCGTCCACCTTTTTTCACCGCCGTTAGGCGGCAAGGGTTGTCATAAGCTAAGCCGATCCCGCAAACAGGCTGCAATCCGCAGCCAACATATATGCAGAGCG